>JAADFU010000180.1:1593-59642 GCA_013152715.1 Calditrichota bacterium | reverse complement strand
AACAAGAAAAAATACGTACACCCCTGAAGCAATTTCTTCGCCATTATCATCTTTCAAATCCCAATGAATCGTTCCATTATTATTTTCATCACGCAAGCTGCGAATTATTCTCCCTTCGTGGGTAGCGATTTTTACTGACGTTCCTTTAATCAAATTGGAAAAAGTAATCTTGCCTGTGCCCTGTCCCGAAATGTACGGATTGGGAAAGATAATCGCCTGACTCAAGCTCGTCGCGATAAATGGAATGGCAATTTGGCTGCCGGCTCCTTGAACGATGGGTATGCCGCTGCGGCTGCAAATGTTTTGTACTGTCAGCAGAATTTGGTTATTTTGCAAAGGAAGGATTTGATTTTTATCTAAATTTAAAACCACAATCGCCGGAGCGTTCTGATTGACAGAAATCGACTTCAAAGCAAGCGGTGGGTCGAAAGAATAATTTCTCTTTTGTAACGCTGAATTTTCATCCACGGGAAGATTAAAACGGACAGCGATAGCGCCGTTTGATTGAAATTCTCCATTTTGGATGTAAAATTTTTCTGTCAATTGCGGCACGAGGAAATTTGTCATATTTTTGGTCGTATCAATCGGCGTTCGGTCTGCGTCGCGGACGTTGGTGACCAACAGGTAATAATTTCCCTGAGGCAAAGTATCCGCCGAAAAAGTCAACAGTGCTGCGCGGAAATTTTTATCGCGAATCGCGGAGCGAGGATGCTCCCCGGTTTCCAGTAAACGATAATTTGCGACATCGGAAATCAGTGCATCCATCTTTTCGTTAAAAGATACGCGCAATTGATTCGGCGGTACGAAATTGGCGGATTTGATCCAGGGACGATTGCCGGGCGTCACGGAGATGAGCGGTGAGAGTTGGCTTTCTGAAAAATTTCCTTGCAAAAACAAACTGGCGACTGTGTAAAAATACTTGACTCCTGCGGAAACGTTAGTATCAGTGAAATAATTGAGCTGAGTTTCAGAAAGAAGTTGTAAATTTGAGGCGGAATTTCCGCGATAAATGCGATAGCCGTCTGCCGCTGAGTCCGGCAGCCACTGCAGAAAAACGTGACTTTGATCCAGCGGAAAAGCGTCAAATCCGGCAGGGCCTGTCGGCGGCAAGGTTTGTGAAGCGTAACGATCCTGAAAAATCAGCGTCGCTTCGCCTGTATTCAACAAAAATTCATTCTCGCCATTGCCGTCCAGATCAGCGATGAGATTAGCGTGGCTGCGCGAAGGCGTGAAATAACCAATTGCGTGGTAGCCGGCTCCTGTCGAATCAAAATCGATGACGTAAAAATCAGGGAAAAGATTGAGCAGCAGTTCGTCGTCGCCGTCATTGTCAATGTCGCCGCTGGAGAAGCTGCTGGCAAAATCCGCCGGATCGGCAAAACCGAAAAATCGCTGCTCCCAGACGACTTTAAATGAATCGTCTCCGGCAGCGTCGAAAATTCGCACCAGCCAGTACCTGCCGTCATATTCGTGCTCCAGGTCCAAATCGGACGACGAATGACAGCCAGCGGCGAATTCCGGAATTCCGTCGCCGTCAAAATCGCCGCTGGCGAGAAAATTGGTCGCATCTTCCAGCGGCAGTTTTTGCTGCCAGGTGGCGACAAACTGGCCGTTGCCAGCGTACTCGTACAAGTAAATATCCCCGTCTCCGTCTCCGAACAAAATTTCCGTCTTACCGTCATTGTCAAAATCGCCGGCTTCTGTGTGCGGCACTCCGGTGTAGTTTGTACCGGAAGTCGGATTTGGCAATTCAGCCATTTGCTTAGTTTGAAAGTCGTCATCTATTTCGTAAATGCGATATTCCCCAGATTTTCGTACGATCAATTCCAGATTTCCGTCGTTATTTACATCGACAAATCGGCTCGCCCAGCAATCGCCGGAATCTGCCCAGACAATTTCCCGCGGAATCGGATCGCGCCCATTACCGGACAAAATCATTGATTTCGGTCCGGCACCGCCTAAAATTTCCGGGGATCCATCGTGATTAATGTCTCCTATAGCGCGCGGAATGAGAACTTGCGGCAAAATTTCCGTAGTTTGAAATTTGCCGCCCTCAAATTCAAACAGCGAAAAATGTCCGTAGCCTGATTCAGGTGAGTAAGGCGCAGCGATAAATTCCTGATTTCCGTCATTGTCGAAATCTACTGTTTCATTCAACAAATAGAGCGGGGCTAATTGTTGGTCCCATTGACTGAAACGATTGACATCAATGGAGGGAGCAGTAAGGGAAATGCGGAAAAACTGACGGTTGTTATCAGCGACAGTCGTTAATCCTGATCGATTTTTTAGTTGCACATAAAACTCAAACTCTCCGGGCAGATCAAAGTTGTAGCAATGTTCCTGAACTTCATAATGCAAATCGATTTCCCGAAATGTTTCTGAACTACCTGCGCGCCGATAAAATAATTTGGCTTGTGTCACATCATCGGTTTTAAATTGAATGAGCTGGCTGTGATTGGCGCCATCCAGCATTTCGAGTTGGGAAATTTCTTTTAAAACTGGCGGCGTGCGATCGATCCAGATGCGCACACGATGTTCCGCAACGCTGGCGTCAAAATTCTGCGCGCGCAAGCGCAATACCACTGAAGTGTCAGGTAAATTTTCCGGTGACCAGAGAGTTAGGGTGTCGGAAATTATCTGACGTTTGTCCACTGATGCCACCGGAAACCATTGTGTCGGATTATCGCCGATGCCAAAAAAAATGTCGTACTTTTCCATGAAAGCGCCGGCGGCCGTCCCGATAATCGGAATTTCAGACCCGGCAAATCCCTGGTCAAATTTCGGAAAACTGATGTGAGCGACTGTTGCCAGATCGACTTGCAATGCACGAAATGCATCGACTCTGCCAGCGCCAAATTTATTGTCCCAGCCGGGCGGGCCCAGGTCTGTGGCAGCAGAAACGAGCACATTTCGCACCGCGGAATTGGAAAAATCCGGCGAGTGACTCCAAATCAGTGCGGCAACTCCTGACACAACCGGTGCGGCAGCCGAAGTGCCGGAAAAAAGCAAATAGGAATCATTCTTCGCCGTCGTGAGTAACTGCACGCCCGGCGCAACGATGTCAATTGTTGCGCCGTAACTGGAAAATCCTGCCAGCGCGTCCGAAGAATTCAACGCACCAACGGAAATTACCTGCGGTAAAGCAGCGGGATAATTGATTTCTGCGGACGAAGTATTCCCGGCGGAAGCGATGAGCACAATATTGTTTTGCCGGGCAAATTCCATCACATCGCGGAACAAGGGAGAGGTCGCCACGTCCCCGAAACTCATGTTGATAATTTTCGCGCCGTTGTCAATGGCGTAAATGATCGCGGCTGCCACGTCGTCTTCTTCAAGATAGCCCTGAGCAGTGCCGGCGCGCAGTGCCATGACGCGACACGCCGGAGCAATTCCGGCAATGCCCTTTCTGTTGTTGGCAGTCGCTGCGATAATTCCGGCAACCGAAGTTCCGTGGCCGTGTTCGTCAGCCGGATCGTTGTCCGGAGTCCGATAGTCGCCGCCGTCCGGAAAATGCGGCGCATCGGTGAAGTCCCAGCCGCGGATGTCATCCGTGAATCCGTTTTCATCATCGTCGATGCCGTTAAAATCACTCGAATCGGCAACGCCATTTTGGTTCAAATCTTCGCCCGGGTTAATCCACAAATTAGCGCGCAAATCTTCGTGCCAATAATCGACGCCAGTGTCAATTACGCCGACAATCACGCTACTGTCCCCGGTTGTAATCGCCCACGCTTTTTCGATCTGAATTTTTTGCAAATACCACTGCTCGCCATAGCGCGGATCATTGGGAACGTCGAGCACGTGAAAAGTTCGATTCAATTCCGCAGACTCAACGAGCGATGAGCCCTGTAGATTTGCCAGTGCCCTTTGCAGTTGCTCACCATCGCTAACTTGAATTTTAAAATAGCGCCTCAGCGGTGAATTTTCAAAAGCGCGGCGGAAATTTTTCATCGGAGAAAAAAGTGGCTTCAGTGCCGCAGTGGAGAACGAACTCAAACCAGGCTGCCGCACAAAATCAGCAAGCGCTTCTTTTTTTGTTGAGCTATTAATTTTGACGATGATTTCCTGGGGCTGCGATTTTTCCGTTGCCAGAAGTTGAAGATTCCCGATAAAAAGAAGAAAAAAAATGATTTTATTTGATATCGCTTTTTTCATGCTTTTTTGGGCCGCAAATAATAAGAAATAATTCGGACAATCATCAGGAATAGCAAAAAAACGCCAATCCCGTAATTTAGCGCTTGGTTGATTATTCCGCGATAGTATTTTTGAAAATAGCGGTAAAAACTCAAATGACTGGTTTTGATCATTTTTACCTGATGGCGGTGCACGGAACTTCCTCTGGCATGAACAATATGCACATCCGAAAAAAAGTGAATTTTCCAGCCGGCTTTGATGATGCGGCGACACCAGTCCACATCGCTGAAAAACATGAAAAATTGTTCGTCAAAAAAACCAATTTTGTCGAAAATCTCTCTGCGAAAAAGCAGAAACGCTCCCTGGGGCTGTTCCACTTTGCGGAGTTGCTGATGGTCGAAATCGCCCATTTTCCAGTAGTTGAATTCTTTACTTTTGGAAAAAAGCAAATTTAAACCCAGAGCATTGTAACCCACATCGCGTCGCCGCGGAAATCGACGGCAGGATGGCTGAATCGAACCGTCGGGATTTCTAAACTGCGGAGAGACCGCGCCAACTGCCGAATTTTGCGTCAAATGTTCAATGAGCCGGGGAATGGTTTTTTCAGGAATAATTGTATCTGGATTGAGCAGCAAGACAAAATCGCCACCGGCAATCCGCAGACCCTGATTAACCGCGCGCGTGAAGCCAAAGTTCTCCTTGTTTTTAATGATTTCAAATTCAGCGAAATTTTTACTGAAAGAAGTAATGACATCCAGCGTCCTGTCTCGCGATCGATTGTCGATGAGAAGAATTTGCATGGCCGAACTGAGAGGCGACTCCTGCAATGATTGCAGGCAGTGCACAATTTCACCTTCATGGTTGTAAGTGACAATGATGACGGAAATTTTCATCAAATTTTCCAAGCTGGTATTTGATTCTAGCGTGTCAATTGAAATTTAAACGAAAAATTAGTAACTTCGGTTTCCGAAGTATTGATAAATAAAAAAGAGGTGTCGGAAATCACCTCTTTCTGGATTATTTTACAAAATGATAAAATAGTAAGAGAAAATTGAATTTTATTGTTAATATGTTCTCTTATGCTAAAATTTTCTTATTTTTTATCATTGCTTTCTGCCGACTTTTAAGAGCGACTGACCGCTTTTGCCAGAACTTTAATTCTTCTTCCAATGTGGCAACTTTAATTTTTTCACGTATTTTTTCGGCGCTTTTATGTTTCATCTCAACGCAATCAAATTTATTCTTCATAATGAATCACCTCTAATGGTGAGTAAATTGATATTTGATTATATCCTTGCAAAATATTTACTGCATTATACAGAGGGATTTTTTTAAAGTGAACGATGTGCTTAAAATTCCAACTAATAATGATTGAACAATTAGTAATTGTAGCAATCGCGACATGCAGGGCGTCATTTCTATATTTTTCTGTGACAATACCTGCTTTTAAATAGGCTTCTCGTAAGTCCAAAACTTCTTTGGTTATATCCATTATTTCTGCATAGGGTAAATATTTATCAAAAAATTCTTGAACCTCAAGAGGAGCATATGCCACTTCTTCTCTTACAACTGCTGATGTAACTAAACTAAACTTTTTTTCTAAAACTTGATTAAAAAATAGTTGGCTTGCATTTTGAAATTCAGGATCAAATACGCCTCCGAAAACTGATGTATCAACATAAATTCTTGTCAATTCCATTTTTTCATGTTTCCATTCTGTTCCGCTAACAAAAAGCCTAATTTACTGACTTGCCTCTTCTTCCATCTTCTTTCGCAGCATGGCTATTTTTTGCTGGTACAGGTCATTATTCGGGTCTTTTCTCAACAACTGCTCATAAACGCCGATGGCTTTCGTGTATTGGCGTTGCGCTGCGTAAATTTCACCGAGCGTGGGAGTTGCCAGGGAGCCCTTCGTGGACGGACGAGGCTTTTCCGGCTCGCTCACAGGCGGCCTCTCTTCGCGTGCTGGCATCGGCTGCGAGAGTTCGGATTCAGATGCTGGTTTTGTTTTTTTCTGACCTGGCGCGGGCGTTTTTGGCTGCTTGGAATCAAACGGAAAAAGAGAATCTTCGATTTCTTTCGATTCAAGTTCCCGCTGTTTCTGCAATTCGTAGAACGGATCGTACTCAGGTTGAAATTCATCAGTTTGTTCAACTACGGGTTCTCCCGAAGTCTTTTCCGGCTCTGTAATTCGGGGCGCTGACGCTTTTTGCGGCGGTTCAGCCTGGGGAGCGGTCGGCTCAGTTCGCGTCTCTTCAAACGGCGAAGGTTCCTGATCTTCAGCCAACTGAAAGGGCGGTTCCGTATCCAGATCGGAGACGTTTTCATCGCTGAAAATGTCTTCCAGCAAGCCAAGCTCTTTCTCATCGCTTTCATTAAAAGCAGTCACCGGCGGTTCTGCGGGTTCAGCGGTTTTCTGTGGCGGTGGTTCTGTTTCTTCCAGATCAAACAGCGTGTCGTGTTCTTCGGAGAGAACCGATTCGTTCAAAATTGATTTGTCTCCTTTTTCTGGCTGAAATGCAACATCTTCAGTTGGAGTCTGCATTTTTTCATTAAGCGCAAACTGCTGCTTCAGCATGGCGAGGCGCTGTTTCGCTCTCTCGTTCAGCGGATCAATGCGCAGAATTTCCTCGAAATTTGTCTCGCACGCATTCTGCCAGCCGTTTTGCGCCATTAATTCCCCGAGCTCACGATAGGCGGCGATAAATTTTGCGTCGAGCACAACGACTCGTTTTAATTCTTTTTCCGCCAGATCAAACAGCTTTTTCCGAAAATAGCTTTTGCCGAGCACAAAATGGCCGCTGATGTAATTGGGATGTACACGAACGCCGTGTTCGCACAATTCAATCGCTTCGTCGAGCCGCCCCATTTGCATGTAACAGTCGGCCAATCGGGCAAATAAAATCGAGTTGGGTTTCTCGATTAACATTTTTTCCAGATGTTTTATTTCATCTTTTAGTGATTTTTGCATGATTAGACTCCTGTTTGACATGACAACCTGACTGTTAACTGCACAATTCACGTGAGCCTTGTTAAAAATAGCATTTTTTTTCGATTAAATCAATAATTTTTTCATTGATTGCCAAAAAAATGGTAATCATTCGAAGTAACTATTCAGCCGCCAAACTTTAATTAAAATCTTTGCGCAGCCCTCATTTAAAAATGACGTTATCATATTTGCTTGTTTTTTGTGGTTGAGTTCTCGTGTGTGCAATTTTTAACAAAAACAGACTTCATATATTTTTTTAAGCAAGTCAGTACCGAAATTTTTATGCGTGTCGAAGTACCAACAATTTTTTTGCTGAAAATTTTTCTTTGTCGATGAAAATATATCGGTTCTTTTTTTTGCCCTTTGAGTTTTGGGGACTTCGAGGTTGAATAATTACCATTCAAATATCACAACGACAACCGGCAAAACGAATTAGGTCAAATTATCCGCATTATTCATTACAAATTGTTTCGCCCAGGATAGCTGGATCTGAAGTTACCTAAATCTGCAATCAAAAGTTTCCGTCAGATTCTACCAATTGGAGACGGTTTTGTTAAAAATGTCGGTGACAATTTTGTCCAACGCTTCTTGAATTGCCTCTTGCCGCGTGCTGCTGCCCTGACCTGCCGCGACATCCGGATTGTAAGTTCCCCATTGCGTAATTTGTTCTTCCCAGAAAGTTTGATTTTTTTTCAAATCTTCAAATGCGACATTAACAGTCACATAAACCTTAATTTCACTGACCTGCTCGTTTTGATTGTAAGCGCCTGCCTGATCCCGAATGTTAGTGATCTCCCCGCGAATCATGCTATCGGCAGTGCGGCGGTCAGTAACTTTTAGTGTGTTGTCTTTGGTGAATTCCGCAATCAGCGCGTCCGTCAAATCTTCCGGCACGCCGAATTCGCTCGTCCGATTGCCAAACGTCGGTACAGAAATAGTCTTAATATGTCCCGGCAATGTGGACCCGGAAAAGGAATAATATCCACAGTCAGAAATCAGAACGATCAAAAATAATAAGAAAATTAAAAAAACTCCTGCTTGACGACTCATAAGAAATTCCCTAAAATAAAAAACTATGCCTAAAATAAAACTACTATTTGCCGATGCCCAATGACAAATTTAGTATTTCAAATTATATTCCTTGATTTTCCGATAAAGCGTGCGCTCGCTGATGCGCAAACTGGTGGCGGCTTTGCGTTTGTTGCCATTGAAATGCGCCAGCGTCTCTTCGATCAATTTCTTCTCTATATCCGGCAGCGATGGCAGCACGTGAATTTCTTCGCCACTAATCGGATCAATTGTTTCAATTTCTTCGTGCGGGTGAACAATCTGATAATCATTATCCCAACTTTTCAATCGTTTCGGCGGAAACAGCCGCGTGAGAATGAGTTCGCGGAGTTGAAAAATTTCACTTTTCAGATCGATTAACGCGCGATAAATAAATTCCCGTTCTACTTGTTCAGTGGGCTTATTGAGCGGCATGGGCAATTGGCGCGTCTGTTGCGTTTCGTGGTGGCCGAGGTGCTTGCGAACGATATCGCTGGTAATGGCCGCGCCTTTTTCTAAAATAATCATTGACTCAATGAGATTTTTCAACTCGCGGACATTGCCGGGCCAAGCATAATTTTCCAGCGCCTGAAAAGCGGATGGATCAAATCCGGCAAAATTAATGTGGTTCTCTTTTGCAAATCGGGAAGCGAAAGTCTGCGCCAGCAAAGGAATGTCCTCGCGCCGCGCCCGCAGCGGGGGAATTTCGATAGTCACCGCTCGCAACCGAAAATACAAATCCTGACGAAAATTACCTTCTCGAACTTCCCTGTCCAGCGATCGGTTCGTCGCAGCGATGATGCGCACGTCAGTTTTCTGTGACGTTGAGCCGCCCACTCGAGAAAATTCATGCCCCTCCAGCACGCGCAATAATTTGACTTGCGCGCTCAAAGGCATTTCGCCGATCTCATCGAGGAAAACCGTCCCGCCGTGCGCTGTTTCAAAAAACCCTTTTCGCGTGCCCACAGCTCCGGTGAATGCGCCTTTTTCGTGGCCGAAAAGTTCCGACTCGATCAGGCCTTCGGGAATCGCGCCGCAGTTGACGATGACCATGGGCTTTTCAGCGCGGTGGCTCCGCTGATGGATGGCTCTGGCGACAAGTTCCTTCCCGGTACCGCTCTCGCCATCGATGAGCACGGAAATATCGCTGGGAGCGACCTGTTCGATTGTCTCGAAAATTTGCAAAATCGCCGGAGAATTGCCAATCAATCCGGATTCTTCCTGAAATTTCTGGAATCTATCCGGCAATTTTTCGCTTTGATTCATAAATCACCGTTCATTTTGTTTTTTTGCTGACTGCTAAATAGAGCAGACTTAACAAAACAATTACTTTCGATTACGCAGCAAGCTGACTTCGGAAAAATTCCACTGTTTGATTCAAACCTTCTTCGAGATTCACTTGCGGCGACCAACCCAGCAAACGTTTCGCTTTTTCATTGTTCAAAACGCTGCGCAATTGCTCGCCCGGTTTTGCTTGACCGTGTTTTTCTTCCATATTCGCGCTGGTTAAGCGATTCAGCCGCTGAAAAAGTTCATTCACGTCGGTCTCGATGCCGGTGCCGATGTTGATAGCTTCGCAGCCTTGGAAATCCAGCGCCCTCACATTTGCCGCAACCACATCGGAGACAAACACGTAATCCCGGGTCTGCTTGCCATCGCCGTTAATGATCGGCTGCTCATTTTGCAGCAATTTTGACGCAAAAATGGCGATGACGCCGGCTTCGCCATGCGGATTCTGCCGCGGACCATAAATATTGGCGTAGCGCAGCGCCGTGTATTGCAAACCGTATGTTTTATGATAATAGTACAAATATTTTTCTCCTGTCAATTTGGCGATGCCGTAGGGCGACAACGGACGCGTCGGATGTTCTTCGTTCGCTGGAAAATAATCCTGCTCCCCGTAAACTGCGCCGCCACTGGAGATGAAAATGGCCCGCTTGACGCCGGTGCGCACGGCAGCTTCCAGCAGATTAATCGTACCGACGATGTTGTTCCTCGCGTCAAAAGTCGGATCTTTCACGGACAAGCGAATGTCCATTTGCGCTGCGTGGTGATTGATCAGATCAAATTTTTCCTGCGCAAACAAATCGAAAATTTCTTTGTCCTGAATATCCATCTCCACAAATTTCGCTTTGGGATTCACATTTTCCCTGAAGCCGGTCCGTAAATTGTCTACGACCACAACTTCGTGTCCCAAATTCACGTACGCATCTGTCACGTGCGAGCCGATGAAACCCGCGCCTCCGGTGACTAAAATTTTCATAATTCACATTCCTCCTGTTGCCGATCAAAGTGAGCCAGTTCAATTTTTTTATTCAAAGAGCTTTAAAAGCAATGTCTTTTCGATAGTACGCGCCGTCAAAAGTGATTTTTCCCACGGCAGCGTAGGCGCGGCGAATGGCGCCTTTGATGGTTGAATCCAACGCGGTGACGCCAAGCGCTCTGCCGCCGGAGGTGATGATTTCATTACCACGCAAACTCGTGCCAGCGTGGAAAATAATCACATCTTTTCCGAAATTTCTGTCCAGTCCGATGATTTTTTTTCCTTTCTCATACTTCCCCGGATAACCGCCAGAAGCCATGATGACGCACACGGCGAATTTATCCGATTTCTCCAGTGAAACTTTTTCCAAATTTCCGTCAATGCAACTGTTCATGACGGGAACAATGTCGCTTTTGACGAGCGGCAAAATCGCCTGTGTTTCCGGATCGCCGAAGCGGCAATTGAATTCGATCACTTTAGGTCCCGCTTTTGTCATCATCAGTCCGGCATAAAGAACGCCCCGGTAAGGCCGACTTTCCAGCGCCATGCCTTTAATTGCCGGCGCTAAAATTGTATTTTCAATTGTTTGCAGCAAATCATCGTTCACAAACACTGCCGGCGCGTAAGCGCCCATGCCGCCGGTATTT
This sequence comes from Calditrichota bacterium, assembly GCA_013152715.1. Taxonomy (NCBI): domain Bacteria; kingdom Pseudomonadati; phylum Calditrichota; species Calditrichota bacterium. The sequence goes on along the minus strand of JAADFU010000180.1, from coordinate 48,562 downwards.
GGCCCTTTGTCCCCGTCCAAAATCGGTTTGTGATCCTGCGCCGGAATCAGGGTTTTGATGTTGGTGCCGTCTGTAAAAGCCAGCACGGAAACTTCCTCGCCGCGCAGATATTCTTCAATGACTACGCGTCTGCCGGCATCGCCGAAAACTTTTTCCAGCATCAATTTTTTCAGTGCGTCACGTGCTTCTTCTTTTGTCTGACACACAATAGCGCCTTTTCCGGCTGCCAGTCCGTCCGCTTTCACGACAACAGCGCCGTTAGCGTTATTCACATATTCTTCCGCTCGATCAAAAACATCAAATGATTCATATTTCGCCGTAGGAATGTGATATTTTTCCATTAAATATTTGGAAAAAACTTTGCTGCTTTCGATTTCCGCTGCCTTCTGACTGGGACCAAAAATTTTAAGCCCCTGCTCCTGAAAAGCGTCCACAATTCCCAGCGCCAGCGGCACTTCGGGCCCCACAACAGTCAAATCAATTCGTTTGTTGCTGGCAAATTTAATTAACCCGCTCATGTCATCCGCTTTGATCGAAACGCATTCAGCCAATTGACTAATACCCGCGTTTCCCGGCGCACAGTAAATTTTTTCGACCAGCGGACTTTGGTTAATTTTCCAGACCAGAGTATGTTCTCGTCCACCGCCTCCAATGACCAACACTTTCATGTTTTTCATTTTCTCTGCAACTTCCTTTTAGATTTCAAATTAATGCTTTGTGATAGTAATAATATGAATCACAACGCCTGTTTGCGTAAGCGTCTTCGTCTTTTTGTTGTGAAATTTATTTCATAAAATGGAGCACTTTCATTTGACGCCCAACAGCAGCGGCAGCCGCTCCTGCTCGTTGTAGTTGAATTCAGGGAAAGTCCTTGCCCAGAGCGCCGTCGACGGTTCGCCGTCAAGATTGATGACGGAAATAGATTTGTCGTTGAAAAGCGAAAGTTGCAACAATTTTTCCGCAGCCGTCAGTAGCGTTATTTTTCGCCGAACAATGATGAAATGCGTCATTAGATCGTTACTATAACCAATTAACGTGCGAATGTGTTCCCTCATGCCGTTGATGGAATTTTGCATGAAACTGTTGGTAATTTGATTTTCGGAAATGAGGACTGGCCCGGCCTGAAACTCAATAGTGTCATCGCTTGCATCGGGTAGAAATTTATCGAATTCGATAAATTCCATTTTCCTATTGCGCGAAGAATAAACCACCACATGTGTCAGTTGCGCGTCCGGTTTAAGCGGAGCGATTTCTTTCCCTAAAATTTTCAGCCAACCGGCATGTTGCGCGTCGAGCCGCGTGCCATCGAAAAACGAGCCGTTCATGAGAAAATTGTATTCGCTTCTCTCGCCAAATTGCGCCATCGGCGGCGCATCCTTTGGAATGAAAATAAAATCGAACGGCTTGCTGAAGCTGACGATTGTTGTTTTTGCTTCGGCAAATAGGGAAACTTGCACACCATTGTGATCTTTGATTGTTGTCGGAAGGATAGGTTTTGTCATTTTGGTTTTTTGTTTAAAGTTTGTTTTATAGTTTGTAATATGAATGACCAGTTGAAAATTTTTAAGTAAAATAGCAATAAAAAACAATAAAAGCCTTACGGCTTAATTCCGAAAATTCCGAAATTGGATTGGAGTTAAGGCGTCAGCCTTTTAAAAACAATCGATTAGCGTCTTATCTTCAATTTTAACTGGTCATTCGCATTTTGTAGTTTATAGTTGGGAGTGGTGGTTTGTATTTCATTCAGTGCCAAATATTTGACAATTGCTACTTACCACTCACCACTTACCAAATCACCCTTTTTTCTCACGTTTTTTCAAAAAATCAATTTCGTCCCGAAGTTCAGCCGCGCGCTCGAAATCCAATTTTTTGGACGCGGCTAACATTTCTTCTTCCAGGTGCCGAATCAATTCATTTTGTTCAATATCAGAGAGAGATTCCGCCAGAGAATGACGCGTTCCTTTGCGCGACGACTGATAGCCTTCAACTTTTTCATCGGCAACTCTTGTGGAACGCAGCACGTCTTCCACAGATTTGTAAATTGTCGTCGGTGTGATGCCGTGTTTTTCGTTGTACTCTTTTTGAATTTTGCGGCGACGATTCGTTTCATCGATGGTTTTTTTCATGGACTGGGTGATGTTGTCCGCGTAAAAAATGACTTTTCCGGACACGTTGCGGGCGGCACGGCCGGCGGTCTGCATGAGAGAAGTTTCCGAGCGCAAAAACCCCTCTTTGTCCGCATCCAGCACCGCCACTAACGAGACTTCCGGCAAATCCAGACCCTCGCGCAGCAAATTGATGCCGACGAGTACGTCAAATTCCGCTAACCGCAAATCACGCAAAATCTGCACGCGATCCAGCACATCAATTTCCGAATGCAAATAACGCACGCGGAGTTTCATTTCACTCAAATAATCAGTTAAATCTTCAGCCATCCGTTTGGTCAGCGTGGTCACCAAAACGCGTTCGCCTTTTACAGCGCGGGTACGGATTTCATTGATCAAGTCGTCGATTTGTCCCTTGATCGGTCTGACTTCAATTTCCGGATCCATCAAACCGGTGGGGCGAATGATCTGCTCGACGACCACACCGTCGCATTTTTCCAATTCATAATCGCTCGGCGTGGCAGAGACAAAAACGACCTGCTTGAGAATGGATTCGAATTCCTCGAAATTGAGTGGCCTGTTGTCCAGCGCCGACGGCAGACGAAAACCGTTTTCCACCAGCGTTTCTTTCCGCGAACGATCTCCGTGGTACATGGCGCGCACCTGGGGAATGGTCACGTGTGATTCGTCGATGAACATCAGAAATTCCTCGGGAAAAAAGTCGAGCAGCGTGTAAGGTCTTTCTCCGGATTTTCTGCCCGTCAAATGACGCGAATAATTTTCAATCCCCGAACAAAAGCCAATTTCCACCATCATTTCCAGATCGTAATTGGTGCGCATTTCCAACCGCTGCGCTTCGAGCAGTTTGTTGTGCGAACGAAGCCAATCCAGCCGTTCCTGCAATTCTTCACGAATGGAGACAATCGCGCGCTGCAATTTGTCCGGTGAAGTGATGTAATGTTTCGCCGCAAAAATGGAAATCGTATTTTGCTGGCCAAGGGTTTTGCCAGTGAGCGTGTCTACTCTGGAGATGGACTCGATTTCGTCACCGAACATTTCAATGCGGAAGCCTTCTTCTTCGTAGGCAGGAATCACTTCGATGACGTCGCCGCGCACGCGAAACGTGCCGCGCGTAAAATCAAAATCATTGCGTGTGTAGTGCAAATCCACTAATTTTTCGAGAATTTTATTGCGCGGAATCCTGTCGCCTTGCTGAAGCACAAGAAAAATATCCCGATAATCTTCGGGCGAACCCAGTCCGTAAATGCAGGAAACAGACGCTACAATGATCACATCATCGCGCGTGACCAGCGAACTGGTCGCCTTCAGTCGCAATCTGTCAATTTCATCGTTGATGGAAGTGTCTTTGGCGATGTAAGTGTCCGTCGCCGGAAGATAGGCTTCGGGCTGGTAGTAATCGTAGTAACTGATAAAATATTCCACAGCATTATTGGGAAAATAACTTTTGAATTCGCCGTACAATTGCGCCGCCAGCGTTTTGTTGTGCGAAAGCACCAGCGCCGGTTTGCCCACATTGGCGATGACATTGGCCATGGTGTAAGTTTTCCCGCTGCCGGTCACGCCAAGCAGAGTTTGATACTTTTCGCCGCGTAAAATGCTTTCGGTCAGCTCTTTGATTGCCTGCGGCTGATCGCCGGTAGGTTTGTATTCTGATATTAATTCAAATTTTGCCATAGTGAAACCGCTTTTTTTCTCTGTAAATATAGCATAGTTCTGACAAAATGTCAAGATAATAATGGTAGAAATTAGAAAAATTATTTTCGATAGCCAGGCATACTCAAAGTGTGTTGCCTTTTCTTTTTAATACCCTACTATTTCAAAAACCCCCAGTTTTTCCTTGCAATATTTACTTAAAAATCCTATATTAAGGATTAAATATTTTCAACAATTCTGGGCGAATAAATCGGGATATTCGGGGCGCGTGATGAAGAAAAAGGAATATTTCACTTCTCGCTGGGGATTGCTTTTGGCAGCGCTGGGCATGGCGATCGGGACCGGAAATATCTGGCGGTTTCCGCGCATTGCAGCGCAGAATGGCGGCGCTACGTTTCTCATCCCCTGGATCATTTTTCTGTTTTTGTGGTCTATTCCGTTACTCATTACGGAACTGGCAATCGGAAAATCGACGCGCATGGGCGTGGTCGGCGCGTTTGGGAAATTAATCGGCAAAAAATACACTTTTTTGGGCGCGTTTGTCGCGTTTTGCACCATGGCGATCATGTTTTACTATTCCGTGGTCATGGGCTGGTGCGTGAAATATTTTGTCGCGGCGATTTCCGGCGATCTGGCAGGTGTCAGCGGTTACGATTACTGGAATGGTTTTTCCGCTTCGACATTTCAGCCGATTTTGTTTCATTTTATTTCCATTTCCATTGCCGCGTTGATTTTGTTGCGCGGCGTTGTTCGCGGTCTGGAGCGGGCGAACAAAATTCTCATTCCGTCGCTGTTTTTTCTCATTATTCTGGGCACAATTCGCGCGCTGACTCTGCCCGGCGCTACGGAAGGACTGAGTTTCTTTTTTAACCCGCAATGGAAGTTGCTGTTGAACCACAAAGTCTGGCTCAATGCGCTCACGCAATCGGCGTGGTCAACCGGCGCTGGCTGGGGCTTGTTGCTCACGTACGGCGTTTACATCAAAGAAAAAGAAGACATTGTGCTCAATTCTTTTGTGACTGGTTTTGGCAACAATTCTGCGTCGTTGTTGGTGGGCATGATGATTTTCCCGGCGGTTTTTGCGCTGGCACCGCAGTTGGGTCTGGTTCCGGAAACCGTTCTGGCAGAAGTGGGACCCGCAAACACGGGCATGGCGTTCATCTGGATTCCGGCGTTGTTTTCCAAATTAGGCGGTGGCCAATTTTTCACGGCGATCTTTTTTCTGGCGTTGGCATTTGCGGCGCTGTCTTCGCTGCTGGCGATGATCGAAATGGTCACGAGAATTTTGATGGACATGGGAATGCGACGCTGGCGCGCAATTTCAATTGTGTGGGCTGTCGGTTTTTTGTTGGGAATTCCCTCGGCTGTCAATTTGAATTTTTTCGGCAATCAGGACTGGGCCTGGGGCGTGGGTTTGATGGTGAGCGGATTTTTATTTTCGCTGGCAGTGATAATTTTTAATCCCAAAAAATTTCGGGAATTATTAATCAACACTGTCGGAAACGACATTCGCATCGGCCCCTGGTTCGATATTTTGATAAAATATGTAATTCCGGTGGAATTTGTGCTGCTTTTGGGTTGGTGGTTCTGGCAGTCCGTTTCCTGGTCTGAAAATTGGTGGAATCCGTTCGAGACCTATTCGTTAGGGACATGTTTGTTTCAATGGGCGCTGGTGTTTCTCGCTTTTGGGCTGCTCAATAAAAAATTAAATCAAAAGATTTTTCCTGTGGAGTGAAAAATGGAAGCGACTGCTATTTTGATGATGATTTTGCTCATCGGATTGATCTGGGGGGGATTTGCCTTTTCGCTGACTTTGGCTTTAAAAAAAGAAAGAAAGAAAATGTCTGATCTGCAAAGATGAGGCTGTTTGGCGGCAAAAAATAGCAATTGATCGAAGAATGAGCAAATTTTGTAAAAATTAAACAAAATTGCCTTAAATTTCGTCTTAAAATAATAGAAAATGCCTATGGCGGTAAAATCAAAAAAACAAAACGTTCTGACCTATCTTGAGGCCATTCGAGAAATCGAAAACGGCGCGCCGGGGGCGATTTATTTCGTTTACGGCGAAGAACGTTTTTTGCACGATGAGTTCATTCATTGGGCGCGAAAAAAATTGGTGGACCCGGCGACGGCGGATTTCAATTTCAATTTATTTTACGCCGAAGGAAGCGATGCGGACGCTATCGTTGGTATCGCCCGGTCTTATCCCATGATGGCGCAGCGGAGGCTGGTGATTGTGCGCGATCTACAAAATTTCAAAATCGGCGCTTTGAATCGCCTGGCTGCCTACGCGAAAAACCCGATGACAACGACTTGTTTGATTCTCTCCTTTCCGGTGAAAACTTTGACGCAAAAATGGGCAAGAGAGATACTCAAGTCGGCGGTGGGAATCAACTGCCGGGAGTTGTACGATAACGAAACCATGGACTGGATTCGCAGCAATGTCCGCTCGCGGCGGATGGAAATCGAGCCTCTGGCAGTGCAGGAATTGTATCATTTGGTTGGCAGTTCGCTGATGAATTTAGTGAACGAAATCAACAAAATCGAAATTAACATTGCGCCGAGAAAGAAAATTATTCTTGACGACGTGCGACAGATCGCCAGCATGAGCAGACAAAACACGGTTTTCGATCTCGCGAACGCGGTGGGCGCAAAAAAGATGTCCGAAGCGCTGTCGATTTTGCACAATTTATTGAATCAGGGCGTCAGGGAATCTGTGATTGTGGCGCAGTTGGCGCGTCATTTTATTGTTTTATTGAAAATAAAAGAGTGTTATCGAAAAAAAGTGTTCTCCAATCAGGAGATCCAAAAGCTGACGAAGTTGCATCCGTTTTTTATCAATAAGATGAAAAATCAGGTGAATCAATTTGAGGGCCGTCAAATTCGTCTGGCTTTCTCGCATTTAGCCAATGCGGATTATCAATTGAAATCAAACTATCTCACCAAAAAAATGGTTTTAGAGATATTATTGTACAATTTGATTAATAAAGAAAATGATGCGCCAGCGTTTATTTGAAGGAAGTAAATCATTTGCCATTGTTTTTCATCTAAACTTCTGTGAGTTGAGTTAAGAAAAAATTGGGAACTTTTGAGAACCACGTTAGGTTAAAATTTTTGTCAGGAACGTTGAATGGCTAAGGAAAAAAAAGCTCCCCGTCCCAGCGACGAGGATTTAATCGAGAGATTTCAAAACGGCGATGTTTATGCGTTTGATTTGATTGTCAAGCGTTATAAAAATCAGTTGTTGAATTTTATTTATAGATTTTTGGGCAACACCGAAGAAGCCGAAGATTTGGTGCAGGAAACCTTTCTGAGGGTCTATCGCAACCGCAAAGCGTATCAGAAGGTGGCAAAATTTTCGACATGGATTTACACGATTGCCGGGAATTTAGCAAAGACAGAATTGAGAAAAAGGAAAAGGAGGCGATTTTTTTCAATATCGGAATTGGGCTATAATGACAAGGATTATGATATTTCCGATGAAAATTACAATCCCGAGCGTGACGTAGACGGGCGAATCAAAGAGACGATGATTCACGAGAAAATAATGGAATTGTCGCCCAAGTTTCGGGAAGTGATTATTTTGAGAGATGTGCAGCAGCTTTCTTACGAAGAAATCAGTGAAATTGTAAATATACCGCTGGGCACGGTGAAATCGCGAGTTAATCGTGGCCGGCTGAAATTGCAGGAAAAATTAAAACCACTGCTTGACAAATAAGGTTTTAATGGAATGCTTTTTTTCCCAAAGTTATTTTGAAAAATCGTATGAAACGTGTTCACATCTCTATTTGATAGGAGGAAAATGAATACCTGTCATCGTTACGAAGAACTTTTTTCCGAGTACATCGAAGGAGAAATCAGTCGCGATCACAAGCAAACGTTGGAAGGCCACATGCGGCAGTGCTCTGTGTGCGCTCAGAAAATCGGCGACATCAATGGACTGCGCCAAATACTCATCGCGTTACCGAGGGTGAAGGTTTCCTCTGATTTTGACAGTCTGCTCCGTGCCAGAATCCGATTGGAAAATCGAAAGCGAAAGACTCTTTCCGGCAGACTGATGTCAAGCGAGCCGTTCCGGCTGCCGGCTTATGCCTTATCCTTTGCTGTTATTCTCATCGCATTGGTGCTGGTGTTTTCAAAGATAACGCAGACGCGCCGGGGATTGCCGACAGAAGCGACCAATCTGGCGGTTATCGAAAATAGTGAGACCCAGCCAGCTTCCGGCCTGGTAACGATTTATCCCATTGACCGGACAAGCGTCAATAGAGTGATGGGCAGAGAACACGCTGATCAATGGCAAAACGCAACGACGAGAGCCGCGGAGTCGGACACCTTGAAATTATCGCCGCAAACGTATCCGATCACGCGAACACAGGCTCGTTTTTATCAAACAACCTTCTGAGGGAAAGCGGGTTCGCCATTGCCAGAATTGCCGTAGGACGACGAAAGTTAGATTCCAGTTTAAATTTTATTAGTGAAATACCATGAAACGAACAGCCTCGGTCATTTTTGCTTTTTGTGTCAGCTTGTTTTTTATGAATCCAAGTCAGGCGCAATACGCGATATCTCTGAATTCTTTTCAGACAGATATCCCGCAGCTTATTAATCATATCAAACATTCTATCGTCACCGTCTCTGCCAAATCTACCCATTCCTATCTCATCGACAAAGGAGAAGGCATTATTTCCTGGTTCTGGAATAATGTCGAAGAGAAAAAGGGCGAAATCACCATTGTCGGTTCCGGCGTCATCTACAACAGCGACGGCTACATTGTCACCAAAAGCAGCAATCTGGCAAATTTCGAAGAGATCAAAGTCACGCTTTGCAACCAGAAACAATATGCGGCAACTTACATTGGGACTGACGAATTTACCGGACTCTCGCTCATAAAAATCGAAGCGGACAGTTTGTTCCCGGTGCAGTTCGGCGATTCTCGTCAGCAGCCCATCTATTCGCCGGTGGTCATCCTGGGAAATTCTCTCGGCATCGCTCCCTTCGCCAGTTTTGGCTTAATCAATGGCATCAAAGCGCCGGACATGCTCATCATTTCCGCGCAGATAAATCCCGGAAACAACGGCGCCGGCGTCTTTAATTTGAACGGCGAATTAGTGGGTGTCGTCTCCGCGCAATTGACGCCAACAACGGGGACAACCGTAAATTCCGCTTACCAGTCCGCCGGTGTGGCGTTGGCGAGCAATCAGGTGAAGCGGATCATCGGCAATATTTTGAAAATGCAGCACGAACAAAAAGGATGGCTGGGAATTGACATCGAAGTTGATTCTCTGGCAAAGGGGAAAATAATCATCAGTAGCGTTGTCCCTGGCTCGCCGGCAGACCGCTCAGGCCTCAAAAAAGGGGACAGGCTGCTCAAGTACAACGATTCATTTTTCACGTCCCTCGATCAATTTGCATCTTTGATAGAAAATACAAAACCGGGCACAACGGTTTCCATCGATTTCATTCGTCAAAATCGCCATCTGAAAGTCTTCCCGCAAATCGGCGTCCGCAGACCCATTCATTTCAATCTCAAGAAACCACCGCTAAAAGGCGTCTTGCCGGACAACTTCAAAATCGACCGCTCCATCGAAGCGATGACTATTTCGCGCGAGTATTTTGAGCGTTTGAATGCGCAGATTTACCAATTGCAGAACGAAGTAAAGATGCTCAAGGCGAAAATGAAAACAGCACAGGAATGATGATTTTTGCATCCTTCTGCCGATATTAAAAAAAAGGCCTCTGCTTTTTCAAACAGAGGCCTTGCAATCGAGTCAATGTTGTGCAAATTAGTGAATTTCAATTTCTTTGGCTTTTGCTTCTTCCGCTTTGGGAATGTTTACAATCAAGATACCGTCTTTGTAGCTCGCTTTGATTTCATCACCTTTCACATTCCGCGGCAAACTGAAGCTACGCTGAAATTTTCCGTATCTTCGCTCAACGCGATAGAAATTTTTGTCCTTATCTTCTTTCTCGCTTTTGCGTTCGCCGGTCAAAGTCAGCACGCCATCTTCAAACTGAATTTTAATGTCATCTTTTTTCAAACCCGGCAGGTCCGCTTTCACTTCAAAATTATCTTTTGTTTCGACAATGTCCACAGCGGGCTGCCACACGGAATCGGATTTCCACAAGTCCAGACCAAAATCGCTGAAAAATCGGTCTAAATCTCTCGGTAAATCCATCCACTCACTTCTTGGTTGCCAACGAATCAGAGACATAACTCATCCCTCCTTCACTTGGTTTATTGTTATTTGTTATTCCCAATTTCGCTAAAGGGATGAGCAAAGCGCGTGCCAGATTTAACCAAATATTTTAACTTCTTATTTTTACAATACTTAAATGACTTTCACTTCTTCCTTCCGACGCAGCAGCAAGTCTGCCGATTTGGCATTTTTGCGAAATTTATTCATTCTCCCCTGCCAATTTGGCAGTGCTCACTAAAAATAGTACAAATATTTGATCTTCAGCACGCCCGCGCGATCCGTGACATGCAGTTTCGACGGCAAAAGCGCACCCAGGGCATCATATTCGTCGCTGCGGTCGCGGAGTTCATTAATTGCCAGATAAACCCAGCTTTTGGGAGAAAAATTATAGGAAAATAAAAAGCCGAAAATTGTCTGCTCCAATTGCTTCGTTGATCGAAAACCCAAATTATCAAAATAGATGCGGATGTTCAAATTGTTCACCGGCGTGAGCGACAAAAAAGGTCTTGAGTTGAAAACAACTTCATTGACCTCATTGTCAGGATTACCTTCCACAAAAAAATTGGCGGACGTCCCGATTCTCAATTGGTCCATCACATTCCAGTAAAAATAAGCCCCGCCGTTGACAAAAAATGCCAGATAATCGCGGTAAAAATTGTAAGTTTTGGAATAGTTCGCCCAAAAACTCGCATGCCAATCGGGCGAAATGCCCAGCCAGGCATTGGTGTGCACCTGATAATATTTGTAGCGCACGCCCTGATCTTTTGATTCAGCGAAGACATAGGTCAATTCACCGCCCCAATTATTGCGAAATTGCAGATTAAAACCCAAAACGCCGCCGCGGTCGGTGAAGGCATCAACCCTTTCGTAATTCAATAATCCGCCCATGTAAAGAAGAATGCTGCTAATTTTTCCCTTCGGAAAATACCAACGAGGTCCCACAACAGCAATTAACTCACCGGTTCCGCGCCAGGGCACAAATCCCACGCCGTCCACATCAAAATTTTCTCCGATGTAACGCGTGCGCATCAGCGCGAGCCATCTTTTTGACAAACGCGTAAAACCAGCCGAGGCAGCAAAATCGCCGGAGCTATTTTTGTAAGATCGAGCCAATTGATACGCCAATTGCCAACTTGCTCCCCGAAACGCGCCGTCCACGTCGATGACACCGTTATTTTCCTGAGGCGTTGATTTGTTGACAAACAGCAAGCCCACGGAAGAATTGTTCAAAATTTGCCGCTTGAGACGCACCGAGCCAAAGGCAGCGCGGTCTTCGATCATCGTCTCGTCGCCGGATTTGTATTTTGTCTCACCGGTCAGCGCGAGAAATGCGCCATACTCGTACGGCGCCATTCGTCCCGATGCTTTTGCGCCAAACAGCAGTGGCACTTCTGTGCCATCGGGAAGTTTTTCTCCGATGCGCCGGGAATAGAACAATTCCAGCGGCCTGTAAAAACCAGAATTTCTCTGCCTGCCTGCAGCCTTGAAGATTTCATTTCCTTCAATGAAAAACGGCCGGCGTTCTTCAAAATAGGTCTCGTAGCGGGAAATGTTGAAGGTGTAAGGATCGGCCTCGATTTGCGCAAAATCCGGATTCGCAGTAAATTGAAAATTTATTTTTTCCGATGGATTGTACAAAACATCCAGACCAAAATCAGGATTCACTTCGTACTTTTTTTGAGACAAATAGTTGACCTTGGTGATTCCCAGGGGATAAATCTCCAGATGAGCGCTTTTTTGCGTGATCTGAAAATTGTCAAAAATCAGCCTGCCAAATTTGGAAATTCGCTGCCCTTCATTCTCTTCGTAAAAACACCAATAAATATCTTCCTTCCGCGACGACACCCAACGATCAAAATCAAGCCCCCAATCAGTCAGCCCCTGCGTGAATTGGATGGATTTGAAAGGAATTTTCATTTCCACGACATAGCCCCAGTCGTAAATTTTCGTACGCGCAAACCAGATTCCGTCCCAGGAATAGTCGCGGTCACGAGCATCGTCCAACAGCAAACAATCGCTGCGAACGCCGCCGGCGGAAATGCTGAATTTGTACGCCGTGCGGCGATTGCCAAACGTATCCAGGATGAGAGAAACCGCGTCGCCGGAGGAATTGTCCAGCACGCCGGTGATGCGCTGAATTTCTTCCGGCTTTTGCTGGCACTCAAAAAGGCAAAAAAGGGCATCTTCAGTAGCCAGCACACGCACAGTGGTTCTCACTGAAGGGTCTTTCCCGTGATAAGGCTGAAACTGAATGAAATCAGATGCCGAATCTGCTGCATTCCAGGCTGATTCAATTTTTCCGTCAACTTTGATCATTTCGTTAGTTTTGTGAAGGATCATCTTTTTCGGTGGGTGAATTTGGGCAAAAGTGACTGTTATCAGCGCAAACAAAACAAGAAAAACCTTCTTCATCATCCCGCTCCTTTTCAGCGTTCATTTCAATTTTTCAGCTAATTCGTCCATCCTCATGGTTTTTTCAGCCGAAAAATATCTAACAAAGTTTGACAAACGGATCTTTCAATTCCAATTTCCCGCAGGCGACGTCAGACAATCCGGCGTACAGCTCCGCCATTCCATCTCCCAGAAATTGAATTCCGCCAGGCAGCACAACGTCGTCCAATTCCGGCGAGCGCTTGGCGTCGCAGGCAGAAAAATCGCGCCGTCTGGCAATTATCTGAAACGGCGTCCATTCCCATCTTTGATAATCGAAAATAAAAGCAATAGCATGATAGTGCTTGATTTGTTCGCCATTTGGGAGAGTAGAAAAATAGGCAAAATGGCCCAACACTCCAATTTTTTCATGGCTCAAAAAATAGGCAGCATTCACGCCGCCCCATTGTTCTTCGGAAAATTGACCTTCCAAAATTTCAGCATCCCACAAATCAGCAATAGCTAATTCGTCCGGTGAATTCAAAATCATAAATCCGATTTTTCCTCTGCCGCCGATTTCACCCATGGGGCGTGTGAAAACTCCGACTCTGCCATCAGCCAATTCAACCAGCCGGATGTCCTTCATTGCCAAAGGCCCTTCGGTAATTTTTTTCAAATGCAGCAAATCTTTTCCGCGATAAAACTCGGTGCGCCAGCTATTATTTTCCACCGGAAATTTGACGCCGCCGAAAACAAGCTCTCCCTGAATTTTGGAAACAAACGGATCTTGCAGAGCAAACACGGGCGTCTCCGGATCGCGCTTCCAGATTCCGTTCTGTTCGAGAAAGAACATCACCTGACTGTCTGTCTCACTATCGCGGGATTCCACGCGCGCGGCAAGATAAATTTTCCCGCGATCTTCAAACGGAGCGGTGGGATTGTAAACATCTTTGCCTAATACTTTCCGGGAATTGAATTGCAAAAGTTCTCCGTTGGGCATTTTTCTTCTCCTCAATATTTCTCTTTGTAAACGTATTAGTCCGAAAAATGTTACATCAGTATCGGAAAATGAAATAAAAGATTCTTCAATTTAATTATTTTCATTGCATATAGTTTTTTAATTTTTTATATTTTGAAAATCATTTAACATTATTGAAACAAAAGGTAAGGTCATGTGCTCAATCCTCGGCATTCTGGACATTAAATCAAACGCCAATGAATTGCGCGGACTGGCAATTGAACTTTCAAAATTGCAGCGGCATCGCGGTCCTGACTGGTCGGGCGTCTATGTGAACGACAACGCAATTTTGGCGCACGAAAGGTTGGCAATCGTGGATGTGGAAAGTGGTTCCCAACCTATTCTGAGTGAAAATGGAAATTTAGCGCTGGCGGTGAATGGCGAAATTTACAATCACAAAGAATTAGAAGAGAAATTAACAATTCCGTATGCATTTCAAACGCGATCAGATTGCGAGGTGATCAATGCGCTGTATCGTGAAAAGGGCGTCAACTTTTTGAATGATCTAAATGGTATTTTCGCTTTCATTTTGTACGATAATACAGAAAAAAGCTATTTAATCGCCAGGGATCATATTGGAATCGTTCCGCTTTACTATGGCTATGATGAGCGAGGAAACTTTTATGTAGCATCGGAAATGAAGGCAATTATTAATGTTTGCCGAAAAATTCAAGAATTTCCGCCGGGGCATTACTATCACAGCAAAGAAGGAAAATTTGTTCGCTATTATGATCCGCTGTGGCAAAAGTATGAGCACACAAAAGACAATGCGACCGACACCAAGCTGCTAAAACAGTCACTCGAAGACGCGGTACACCGCCAATTGATGTCAGATGTTCCTTACGGCGTTTTATTATCCGGCGGGCTCGATTCAACAATAATTGCCGCCATTGCCAAAAAATTTGCCCAGCGACGCATTGAAACCAACGATTTGCAAGATGCCTGGTGGCCTCAACTGCATTCGTTTGCGATTGGGCTGGAAGGATCGCCTGATTTAATCGCGGCAAAAAAAGCGGCGGATTTCATCGGTTCAATTCATCATGAATTTCACTACACAATTCAGGAAGGCCTGGATGCGCTAAACGACGTCATTTATCACATCGAAACATACGACATTACAACAATCAGAGCTTCGACGCCCATGTACTTAATAGCCCGGAAAATTAAATCAATGGGCGTTAAAATGGTGCTTTCCGGTGAAGGAGCTGATGAAATTTTTGGCGGCTACCTCTATTTTCACAAGGCGCCGCATGCTCGGGCACTCCATGAAGAAACTGTGCGCAAAATTTTTCAGCTTCATAAATTTGATTGTCTTCGTGCGAATAAATCCATGGCTTCCTGGGGCGTCGAAGCACGCGTGCCGTTTCTGGATCGCGAACTTTTAGATGTCGCTATGACCATCAATCCGGAAAGCAAACTAGTAAAAAACGGACGCATGGAAAAACAAATTTTGCGTGATACTTTTCGCAACTATCTGCCGCCAACTATTCGCCACAGGCAAAAAGAACAATTTTCCGATGGCGTTGGCTACAAGTGGATCGATACGCTGAAAAAAATTGCCAAACAAGAAATAACCGATAAAATGATGGAAGAAGCGAATTATCGTTTCCCAATAAATACACCAATGACAAAAGAAGGTTATTACTACCGAACCATTTTCGAAAAATATTTCCCGTCAGACGATGCGGCTCGCTGTGTGCCAGCGGGACCTTCAGTTGCTTGCAGCACGCCGGATGCTCTCAAATGGGATAAAAATCTCAACGAAATGATTGATCCATCAGGCAGAGCTGTGAAAAATGTGCATAAAGATAGTTATTGATAGCATTTTGGCAAGAGATGCTAAATATCTACAATTTTAAAACTTGCCTCAAAAACAAATTTTTTCTTGACACAAAGCTAAATCTTTTTAAAATTCTTTTAAACAATAATCATACGTAATTATAATTTAAAACTGAGTTAAGCTAAAAATGGACCCAATATCATTTTCAAAAATTGTTTCATCGTTGGAAATTGAAAAGGCACTTAACAATACAACTCAAAAAACATTTTCCAACGCCTTATCTTCTATTTATGATTATGTTAGATTTAAGATTGACCCTTGGGGAAGGATAACTTATAAAAAAAAATTAATCGCTGCTTTGAAGGATAAACAAATTGAATTTTTGTCAAATTCAATTGCCAAAATAAATGAGTTAAAAATTGCAGAAATAAACAATCTTCAGACTGAAGAAAAAATCCTGACTGAGACTTTGAAGTACCTTCAAAATCCGGTGTTTATAGAATTTGTTAAAAACATTACTAAACCAAGTTTTAATTGGAAAGGCGGCTCTCGAAAAAAGGAGAAAGCTTTTTATAATGAAGAAGCCTGGTGGGATAAATTTTGTGAGTTAATGAATAAAAGACACGAGGAATGGCGGGCGAAATTATTCGCAGAAGCATTAAAGATACAAGCATCCGGGCAAGGCTATGTTGGATACACAACATTATGGAAAATAGCTTCGTTGCCACCTCACTCTTGGATTGATTTGACACAATATATGTCATTAGCTGGGCAAATTTGGGTAAACGGAGAGTTTAAATTTACTGTAATCCCAGGTGCATTTTCTAAAATATCTCAATTGGATTATTCTATTGGTAATGGAGAACGAAGATTACTTTCAGATCTTGAGACTTCCCTTACAGAAGATAATTTGACGCGTCAGGAAACGGGACCAATAGTTTTAAAAAAATCAGATGATAACAAATTTATTTTAAACGACATAGAATATAGCTTTGTTGTCGATCCGAATTACGAGGATCCCCTTCTAACTGATGAAGATCTTGATAAAGATTCTAAATTTCTAAAGAACTATTTTCGATTCTACGGTATTTGGCTGTCTTATATTGGTGAAGAAATTATTCAATTGAGTTCTGATGATGCGGTACATGAAGAAGCTGAAATACTTTTCAATAAATGTAAAGTGGACTTAGAACAAGATGGAATATTATTTATTAAATCAAAATAAGTAAAGTTGCCTGTGTATATTCCGTCCCTCGCGAGACTTGGAATTAAACATTGCCGTTAACGGCTATAAATATCTCGTGCCTGATGGTACTGTTGATTTCGAATTACGAGCATTTTTCACTTTTGAAATTAGTTTGTCATTAGAATTAATCAAAAGCCGCGATAGCGACGAAATATTTGTAGAAACAACCTAATACACATTTACTGAGTCCCGCAGGGACTTTGTTTTTTATTGAGATAAAATTCCCAATAAAGTTTATGGGACATTTTAATCTTTCTCAAAAATACCCTCTAACGCACTCTCAAGCTCAACAAACTTAAATTTAAACCCTAAATCCAACAGCCTTTTCGGAATTACGTGCTGACCCGACAAAATCAGTTCCTTTCCCATTTCGCCGAGCAAAACTCGAATTTGCCAGGCTGCCACATGAAGCCAACAAGGCCGTTGTAAAACCTGCGCTACAGTTCGATAAAATTCACTTCCGGGAATCGGATTGGGAGCAGTTAAATTGAAAATACCTGATCGGGATTTGTCCTCCAGCAGAAACAAAATGACAGCGCACAAATCTTCGACGTGAATCCAGGACATATACGGCTTTCCCGAACCGATGACGCCGCCGAAAAAAAATTTGAACGGCAACGAAACTTGAGAAAGAAATCCGCCATCTTTGCCCAGTACCAGGCCGATGCGCAGAGTTGCAAGCGGCACCCCTAAATCTTTTACTTGATTAACGCTTTGTTCCCACAATTGCGCTACTTCCGCCATGAAGCCTGTTCCGCGAGTCGAATTTTCATCTAAAATTTCATCCCCGCGATCACCATAAAATCCAATTCCGGACGGTTGAATCAGCACCCCTGGTTTATTTTTCACATTAGCAATTGCCTGATAAATCGCCTTTCCGGCATCTACTCTGCTCTGAATGATGCGCGCCTTTTTCTTCTGCGTCCAACGCAACGCCCGCACCGTCTCGCCGGCGAGGTTAACGATCGCATCGGCGCCGTCTAACTCCTGCTGCCAGTCGCCAACTGTTTTACCATCCCAGTAAACTGCCCGAACTGCGCCCTTGAAAATTTCTGACGTTCGCTGCGGATTTCTGGTGAGAACGATAATTTCATATTTTCTTGCCTTCAAGGACGGGATTAAATTTCTGCCTATAAATCCGCTACCACCGGTGATGACAATTTTTTGGGGCATCACAGCTCCCTTTTTCTGAAATTACAATAAATCACTACCTGTTTTTTTAAATAACTTTAAATTGGAAATCCAATTAATTAGATAAATTCGGCGGGCATTTGATACAAAATTTTTCCGATGACAAAAAAAGAGCCCGCGAACGGGCTCAAATTTTGTGCGATTTCCGATTTTTTTTATTTCAATTTCAAAATCGAAATATTTCCGTTAGTTGTCTTCAATTCAATTACGTCGCCGCCGCCGTTGATTTCTCCGGTCGCTGTAATAATCTCGTTTCTTCCTTCTTTTTCCTTTTTGATGGAAATGGGAAAATCCGAAATGATGCCGTAATCATCGCGCGCGCGCGGCGTGATTTTCAAGCGGGCTTTAATTGTCGCCGGTAACTTCTCCGGAATTTTCAGCTCTATTTCTCCGCCGGAAGTTTTCATGCTGATATGATGATCTTTGCTAAAATCTTTGAGCGTCATTTCTGCGCGCATGTCGCCGCCGGACGTCGAAGCGTCGATGAATCCGCGAATATCAAACAAATCCACATCGCCACCGGAAGTGGAGACTTTGATGCCGTCCATGACTGTCGTCGCTTTAATGTCCCCGCCCGATGTGGTAGCGGTTATTTTTCCTCTGATGTCAGTCAACTCGATATCTCCGCCAGAGGTAGAAACTTTTACTGTGCCATTGCTGCGGCGAACAACGATATCTCCGCCAGAAGTTGACGCTCTGACTTCCGCGCCGATGTCGTACAGTTCAATGTCTCCGCCCGACGTTTGCACCGAAACATTGGCAGTATTTTTTTCCACAATGATGTCCCCGCCCGACGTAGATGCCCGCACGTTTCCGTCAATCTCCCGTAGTGAGAGATCTCCGCCAGAAGTAGCCGCCTTGACGTCCCCCTTGATTTCTTCCAGATCGATATCACCACCGGAAGTCGCGAGCGTTACCTGTTGGCCTATTCTTTTTGCTGAAATATCGCCCCCGGAGGTCGTCGCGTTTACGATGCCGTCGATGCCCGTAACGTCAATGTCACCGCCGGAAGTCGCTAATTTGACATCTCCGATCAAATCGGAAACGGAAAGGTCGCCTCCCGCAGTACTGACCTGCGCGTTAAATTTTTGCGGTAATTTGACGTCAAAGTAGCTGCTCATGTAGGAACGGTAGCTGCCCTCCATGCCGACAATGATTTTATCGCCGACTTGCTGGTACTGAGATTTGAGGTCTTTGAGCACAGCTTCCGCTTCCGCTTTGGTGAAAACATCCATTTTTCGGCGCTCATGGATGTAAACCACATTTTTGCTCCAACTGGTGATCTGCACATCGCCGCGAACGTTTTTAATTTCCAGTGAGCCGCCGGGCTTGACTTTGAATTCTTTTTCAATGTCAGCCACGTAATAACGACCTTGCTTCCGCAATTGCTGAGCCCAGGCCATGGTTGACATCAGCAGAAAAATGATGAAAATTACCGTGAGCGCTGCATACCTTTTCGCTTTTAACATGTCGCCTCCTATTGATTGTTTGATTCGCTGATTTCAGGATTTTTTATTCTTTCCAACAAAACAGCCGCCTTGTTGCGCACATAATCGTTGCTGTCCTTCTCCGCGGCCTTGTGAAGAACGGACACGGCGTCTTTGTGTCGAATCCGCTCCAATCCGTCGATTGCTTGAATGCGCACGGCGGAATTCTTTTCCTGCAACAAAACCTTGATGAAAACTCTTGTGAGCGCCACTTGCACCGATTCGCTCCAGGGAATTGAATTTAGTATTTTGATCGCTTTCAAACGAACGCCGGAATTGTCGTCATTCTCCAACACTTCGATCAGGGCGTCCAAAACACGCTGATCAAATGATTTCGTATCCTGCAAAGCGTTGACAGACCTCAGCCGCAAATTGGGGCGGGAATCAGAAATCAACGTTTGGATAAGTAGCCGTTGAATCTGCGGATCGTTCGGATTGCCCTGAAGGCTGTGACGTTGAACGGTCTGATAGCGAACCACGACCTGGTTTTTCCGCTGGTCAAAAGACACGTTTTCAATTTGTTGAACCGCTTCCCCCTGCCGGGCAATTTGCTCCAGTAGCGCCGGGTTTAAACGCGCCGGATGCCGAAAAAATTTCGCGCCAAGCAAAATTCCAACGCCCAACAATCCCAGCGCAATTGCCATTTGCCATTGTGGGCGAAAATCCAAAACCACAATGTGACGCAATCGTTCCAGCCACTCGCGCCTGGCGCCATAGCGCGCCGCCATACGAACGCGATGAAACAGCGCGTCGCGGCTCTGGCGCAATAACTCATCTGAAACGCGAATCACTTCTTTGCCGCTCAATTGTTCGCAAAATTGTCTGGCAAGTTCTCTCTCGCGCCGACACTCGTCACAGGAATCGATGTGCTTCTGCAAATCATCTTGCTCTCTGGCTTCCAGTTCATCGTATAATGATAACCAGATCCATTTTTTGTACTTTTTGTCGCAACCCATTTTTTCTCCTGATTATTGGGCTTCATATTTTTGCAAATTTCGCTTCATCTTTTGCATGGCTCGAAATAGATAATTTTTTATCGTTCCTTCGCTTGATTCTAAAACATTGGCAATTTCCGCCAATTTCATTCCTTGATAATGACGCAAAATGAACACAGCGCGCTGTTTCGGCGAAAGCTTGTCAATGGCTTCAGCGATTTTCAATGACAGTTCCGAATTTAATAAATGGCTTTCCGGATTGGCGCCGGAATCCTCGGGTTCGGAAAACCCCGAATCATTCGCTGCCAGATATTCCGCACTTTCCATTTGCCAAATCTTCTTTCGTTTATTCCGAAAATTTATCGCCGTATTTACGGCAATGCGATAGAGCCAGGTGTAAAACTCGCTGCGAAACCGAAATGAATTTATGGATTTGTACACTTTAAAAAAAACATCCTGATACACATCCTTTGCATCCTCGATATCATTGAGCAAATGACAAAGCAATTGCATAATATTTTCGTCATACAGCCGCACCAGTTGTTCAAAAGATGGGACGTGACCTTCCTGAGCGCGGTGAATCAACAACACTTCATTTTGATCCATACTCATTCCTTGATTCATTCACAACTAATTAGACAATTTCTTAAACAAAAGGTTTGCACATTTTAAACTATTCATTATATTTTTAAGAATGCAACTTTTTGAATGAATGCTTTGTTTAATAAATTTGTAATAAGCATGGTTACAATTTTGTACGAACCCATTTGTTACAAAAAGATACAAGTTTTCATAAAATATATCTCAATTGCATCGCTCATGAATGTGACGGTGGTCACTTTTTGACCACCTCAAGGAGAATATTGGTCTTATTGCATAATTTTCATTCAATTATAATAAGTTCAATTTTTATATGCTTAATATCATTATAGTTATCCACTTCTTATTCGATTAATAATCAACTAGTTAGGCTGTTGAGCGCTTTTCAATATTTATTAATTTTTTGGCATAATAATTGATGTTATTTTGTCACTCTTTTTTGCCTGCTGCAAGGCAAAGCGGTTGCAACTCACTTAATTTAATAAACTTAAACCAAAGCGACATTTTATTCATTATTAGTTTCAACTTTTTATTCATCAGATAATTACATGAATAAAAGTGACTAATTACTTAAAAATTATTATCTTCTTTAAATTTTGAAAATTAACAATAAGTTACTTGACATTTTGTGACCAATATCTTAAATTTAATTATTTCATTTTGAAAATTAACCCGTTGAGAAAAATACACGTTATCGCATGAAATTACAATCTAAAGGTGGTTCCGCAATGAGAAAAATCTCTCTGCTGTTACTGATTTTGTTTCTCGGATTCAATTCTGCCGTTCATAGCCAGATCGGTCTCACCGGGGGGAAAGGAATGCTGCGGGTGCTATCGGCGGACCCGATCAAACCCGCTGACATTATCGTTCAGTGGAATATTTCCACTTACATGAAACAGGCGAGCAAAACAGTCCTCGCAAAATACTATCGCTCCAACCTTAATGTCACTGTCGGCCTGGCGCATTATCTGGAAGCCTATCTCAACGTGATTCCCTATCAGGACGATCAAGAACATTTGTGGGGAATGCGCGGCGACACCCAAATCGGAATCAAATATTTGACTCCCTTACGGACAAATTTCTTCAGATTCGGTCTGGCGGGAACATTCAAAATTCCGACTGCGGGCACGCCCAATGTTCCTTTCGAATCATTTTCCACGGGCAAAGCAGCGTGGACAGTCACCGGGCTGCTGACTTTTGATTTTCTCAAAGTAATGCCGCGGCATCCGATAAAAATCAATTTGAATGTCGGCTACATGGATCACGACGTGACAGACACTTATTTCACGTCTCAGATCGACCAAATGTTCGTTGGCGCCGGTCTGAAATTTTCCATTCGTTCGCTCCAATTTTTCACCGAATATAGCAGTGAAGTCTTTTTCAACAATCCAGATTTGCCATACAATCAAAACTCCTCTCGCATAACGCAGGGACTCCGATTTTTAGGCCCGTGGAACAATGTCATCGACGTCAATTTCGACATCGCATTGACTCAATACGACTCTCTGAAAAACACGGATATTTTTCACAAAGAATACTACCGATGGAAAGTGCGCGTGGGAATTACTCATCGCTTTTCCGTTTATAAATATTTTGACAAATCCGCAAAGTTTCAACGCATGAAAGAGGAAGAAGAACGGCGAAAGCTTGAAGCGATTAAGAAGAAACGCCAGAAAGTCAAACAAGACCTGGAAAGAATGAAAAAATCGCTCGAAGAAAAGGGCGGCGCCAAGAAAAAGAAAAAGTAAACCGATCAATTTTAGCTTATGAAACAGCCTTCAAAAATACTATTGCTCATTATTTTTAGCTCGGTCATCTTTGCTGTGACCCGTTCGCCGGCTATTCTCGCTGAGGGAAACGCTGCCCAGAGCTCTTTTCCACAAAACGGCAACGACAAAGAAATGGAACGCGCCGCGAATAAAACTTTCCGCAACGGCGTCAAACTGTACAAGCAAGGCGAATATTGGAGAGCCGCGCAGGAATTGGTCATCATCATGGATTTTTACCCGCAATTCAACAAGCTGGATCGCGTGATAACTTATCTGGGCAAATGCTTGTTTCAGGAAGAATTATTCGCCGGATCGACCAGACTGTACGGCTATCTGATTAAAAAGTATCCCCGAAGTCCGATGATCGCCGAAGCGCTGTTGGGATTGGAAAATAATTATTATTCTCAAAGTAAATACAAACAAGCGTTGCGGGTATATTACGCGTTGATTAAAAAAACCCGCGATCGAAAAATTTTAAATGAAGCCAGCTATCTCGCGGGGCAATGCCATTACTATCTTAAAAATTACAACATGGCCATCGGCGTGCTCAAAAAAATAGATGGCCGCAGCGAATATTACGCCAGCGCGCTCTATACTGCCGCGTTGTGTTATTTGAAAAAATCGAACGTCGCTACTTCGGTGGATTATTTTCGCAAGATCACATCACTGCCGATAATCAGCCCGGAGCGCCGCGAAATTGTGGATAACGCCAGATTGACCCTCGGTCTCATTTACTACGAACTGCAGGCATACGACGCGGCGACGGGTCAACTGTCGGCAGTCGCAGAGGACCATGAAAATTATCAGGATGCGTTATTAGGACTTGGCTGGGCCTATTTAAAATTGAATGAATACGAGAAAGTGATTCATATTTTGAATAAGTTAATCAAAAAATACCCCGACAGCGAGAATGCGGAAGAATCCTATTTCCTATTAGGTCAATCTTACATCGCACTCGGCCGGTACGATGAAGCTATTGCTTCTTACAGGCGCATCTTTGAAATTTTTCCGGAGCGTCAAGACCTACCGGTTCTCGTACAAAAGGTCAACTATCATTTAAAAAATCAGCAGGGGCACATCGAGGATTTAAAAGTAAAAATACTCATTGAAGAAACAAAGTTGCTTGACGCTATTCCTTTGAACGGCCGTGGGCAGAAAATCCCGGACTATCTGCTCGCTGAAAAAAAGCGCTTAAAGGAAGTGCGCGAAAAAATGATCGAAAATTTGCGAGCGGAAAAAGATCAGCTCGTTTACATGCAAGAGCAAATTGCTGACATGAGTAAAATCGTGGAGCGCCGTGAAAGAAGAAAAGACTGGCGGGGATATGCAGAATACGGGGTCTCACGGGCTTTGTTTTTAAAGGAATTAGGGACAAGCAGAGGAAAATAACACAAGCGGGAAATAGCCATGAAGGGCAAATTATATATCATCACATTTTTAGCCATAGCAACCGTTTTCATTTCGCATTTTGCTATTGCGCAGAGCAAATTTAACCCGGACAATATTGATCAGCTCCCGATAAAATATGTGGCCTCGGACACCACGAACAGCATTGATATCAATAGTGTTAAGGCGACAATTTTGCACCACGAACAAATGATTGCCAAATATCCGAATCAGCCGTTTATCCCCTATCTGATGTTTGAATTGGCCGAATTGTACGCCAGCAAAGCTCAGTACGATTTCAGGCTAAAAATGAAAAAATATGACGAAGACATTGTGAAATTTGAAAAGGGGAAAATTTTTGCCGAGCCCATATTGCCGCGCGTTAATTTGCAAAAAACGATTGACCTGTGTTATCAATTATTAGAAAAATACCCCAATCTGCCTTACAAAGACAAAATACTGTACAGATTGGCAATTTCCCACCTCGACGAGGGGAATCAGGAAAAAGCCAAAGATTATTTGCAAAAATTGGTGTTTGAAACGCCGGAAAGCCCGCGCATTTCAGAGGCGCATTTCCGTCTCGGCGAATATTATTTCAGCAAAAGACAATTTCGAAAAGCAATCGACGAATACAAACGCCTTTTGGATCGGTGGGACGATCCATATTTTAACTATTCTTTGTACAAATTAGGTTGGTCATACTACAATATTAATGATTTCACCAGCGCCATCAGCTCGTTCGTCTATCTCATCAGCGATATTTCGCTGCTGGAAAAGTTAAACACGAAACTGTTGGGCAAAACCAAAGCCGACGTTCGCAATGAAGCTATCGAGTACATCGCACATTCTCTCACAGAATACCGCGGCCCACAATCGTTGGAAGAAATTTTGAGTAGAGATGACACACAAAGCTACGCCGTGGACGTGTTGCTCAAAATGGGAGAAATTTACAAACAGCGAAATTTTTATCAGGACGCTATCCACGTTTATCAGACATTGCTCAATTTGTACCCATTCTATCCGGACGCGCCGAGCATTCAAAATGAGATCATCCAATGCTACGAAGCCGACTTGAACGAAGATCAGGCGACAGAGGCAAAAAATGTCTTTGTCGAAAAATATGGTCCCGACAGCGAGTGGCTCAAAAAACATCAAGGGACTAAAGTCAGAGAAAACGCCGTAAACATGTCCGAGGAGATGTTGTACTCTCTCGGCGCGGAGTTTCAGTCAAAAGCGCAGAAAAAAAATCAAGCCAGCGAATACCGCAAAGCCATTGACAAATACGAGGAGTACCTGAAAAAATTCCGCACGAACAAACGCGCGTCACGCGTAAATTTTTATCTGGCGGAATGTTATTACGCGATCCAGGAATTTGACAAAGCCGCGGATGAATATTACAAAGTAATGACAATTTACGGCGAAAATGAATTTCGCGAAACTGCCGCTTTTAACCGGATTTTGGCCTATTACGAAATTTTGAGTCGTCAAACCGCCAGTTCGGATAGCATCACATTGTACATTGAAGATTTTGTCGGCGGCGGCACGGAGTCAATTATTCCCATTAAGGTCGCCTCCGAGACGCAATTTAACCTGATTCGCGCCTGCAACGATTTTGTGCGGCAACAACCGCAAAGCGAACACTTGCTGGACGTACTGATCAAATTTGCAGAGACGCTATACAATTTAGATCGCTGGGATTTGGCAGTCAAGCTGTACAAAAAAACAGTCGATCCCAAATATCGTTCTTCTCCTTATTATGGGCAATGCATCAAGATGGTCGCTCAATGCTACCTAAAAATGGGAGACTATAAAAAATCTGAGAAATGGTTCAACAATCTGGCCGACGCGTTTCCGGACTCTGCAAATTTTGTGAAAAAATCCAAAAAATTGGTAGCGTCAGCCAAATTCAAACACGCGGAGAATCTAAAAAAACAAGGAAAGCCGACCAGGGCTGCGGTTGAATTTTTGAGATTAGCGTTCAGCGAAAAAGACGAGCAAATTGCCAAAGCTGCAATTTTTGAAGCCGGCGGTCAATTTGAACAAGCGGAAGACATACAAAAAGCAGTTCGCGCCTATGAGCGCATGCTTGAAGAACAGCCAAACGTGAGTTTCAAAGACGAACTGCTGATGAAAGCGGCGCTGCTCTACGAAAAAAAGCAGGATTGGGTCCACGCTGCGGACAAATACATGCGCGTTGTGGACGAATGTCCGACTTCGCAATTTGCGTCTCGCGCCCTGTTAGCCGCAGCTAATTGCTATGAACAATTGGAATTATGGTTCAAGGCCAAAAATACGTATCGGCAATTTGTCAGTCGTTTTCCCGATGCCAATCCGGATCAAATAATAGAAGCGTTGTACAAGATTGGTGAAATTTCATACAATCAAAATGATTTCTCAAACGCATTGAACGAATTTCAGGCAACCATCGAAAAATTTCAGGAATTCAAACGACGGCGGAAAAGCGTGGAAGATTATTTACCAGCAAAGGCACAATTTTTAATCGGTGAAATTAATTTTGGGAAATATAAACAAATAAAAATTGCGCCGCCGCTCGACATCACCATGAAACGCAAAACCGCACTTTTGCAAACCGTATTAAAAAATTATGTGGACGCCGGCAAATATCAAATCGCTGAATGGACCACGGCGTCCCTGTTCAAAACCGGCATGACTTTTGAGGAATTAGCCCAGGCAATTGAGAGCGCCCCTGTCCCCGAAGAGTACCGGGATCAGGAAAAGGAAGTCTATCTCCAGGCCATCAATAAGCAAGTCGCCGCCGCGAGACAAAAGGCGCTGGATATTTACAAAGCGAATTTGACAAACGCATCGAGAAACAACATTCAAAACGAGTGGGTCAAAAAGACCAAACAGCGAATAGAGCAGCTTTCGCTCGTTTTAGGCATGGCCAAAAGTTCCGCGCTTTCACAACAGTCGAACCAAAAAAGAATCGTGCCAACGAACCAGATCAAGAGGAATGATCAATGAAAATGCAAAAGCGGATTATTCTCAGAGCATTTTGTTTCGCAATTGTAATTGCCATCATCTTTTCAGGGATTTTCACGTCAACATTGGCAAAGAGCAAACCGAAATCTGGCGCAAAGTTTGCTGCTCACAACCCTCAAACGCAAAATCAGGATCACAAAAAAGGCAGCAACACCATCACCAGCACGCAGGTAAAAAAATTCATCCAGAAGCAGCTCACTATTTACGGCTCAATTGCCAAGCCACAAGCTGTCTTCATCGTACCTGGTAGCGACCCTAAAGTCGACGGATTAAAAATCGACCGCCAGTTTTTTGATTTGATTTTTCGCAATGTGGAAAAGGCTAATCTGAAGCAGCGAAAAAAATCAGCGCTTAAAAATAAAGATTACATTCAGTGGTAAAAAGACTTCCATCTGAGTCGTAACAGGAGTTGGTAAATTTCTAACAGGAGGTTTCGGAATTGGATTTCATCATTAGTTCCTTCAGATCCGGTGGCCCGTTCATGTACGTTATTCTGCTGGTATTGATTACGGGTATCGCCATTATGGTTGAACGCACCATTTTTATTCTGGGAAGAAATCGCATCGATACGGCGGCATTCATGCACCGCTTGCTCGATTTCATTCATCAAAAAAACATCAGAAGCGCCGTGGAATTTTGCAGTATTTCCAACGCGGCGCTGCCCAAAGTACTCCGCGCCGGACTTGAGGAAGCCGGAAAAAGTCCCGCGGAAATTCAAAATGCGCTGGAATTAGCAGCGCTGGCGGAAATTCCCAAGCTGGAAAAACGCACGCCGTACTTGGCGACAATCGCTAACGTCTCCACGCTATTGGGATTGTTAGGTACAATTTTCGGTCTCATCACCTCGTTCGAAGCCGTGGCAACCGCAGACGCTTCCATGAAAGCGACTCTGTTGTCCGGCGGTATCTCCCAGGCAATGAATACCACCGCTTTCGGGTTAATTTCAGCCATCCCGTGCATGATTGCCTATTCGGTCATTCAGGAAAAAACAAACGAACTGATCGACGAAATCAATCAAAACGTGGCGCGCGTTTACAGCAAGTTGATTTTACTGAAAAATAATAGCAAAGGCAAATAAACATGAATCTGAAAAGATCCCTGGGGAGAGATCGAACCGCTGAAGACTCAGACGTCAACATTATCCCGGTGATGAATATTTTTTTGCTATTGATTCCTTTCTTGTTGTTGACGGCGGCATTTGTGAGGATTGCGGTCATCGAGCTCTCTTTGCCGACACTGAGCAAGAACCGTACAATACAGGTACAGCAGAATAAAAAATTAGTGCTTGTTATTTTAGCGATCAAGGAAACCGGTTTTCAATTGAAAAGCCCGGGGTTTAAATTTGATCCGGTGAACCGGGTGGGAAATAAATATAATTATGCCCCATTGGTTCAACAACTCAAACAAATCAAAAGTAAATATTCTTACGCCGAAGACATCATCATTGCGCCGGCGGCGCGAGTAAAATATGATATTATCGTTCAGGTCATGGATCGCTGTCGCGAATCCGGCTTCCCGAACGTCTCTCTTTCAGGTTAAAATAATATTTTGAATGGTCATAAAAAATGATGAAAAGTTTCCCACAAACGCCAAACGATTTTACATTTCACGTCGTGAGCAGCCGTCGCAAAAAACGGCAAACAAGTTTTGCTTTAAAATTGACGTCGATGATCGACATGTTCACCATTCTGCTGGTTTTCCTACTGAAAAGCTATTCTGCGGAAGGCCAGATCATGTCTGTCGCTCCGGACTTGAAACTGCCCAATTCCACTGCGCAGAAAACGCCGGAAACAACGTCCATCATTGTTGTCACCAATGAAATGATTTTATTAGACGGACGGTCCATTGCTAAAGTGGCTGATGTGATGCGATCGAATCAATTGCTCATTCCCGCTTTGCTCAATGACCTGAAAATGAAACGACACATCAGCGAGAAAATTGGCGAAATACACACGGATATCGGCTTCACCGGAAAAATCTCCATTCAGGCCGATAAGGAATTGCCGTATTTGATTATTAAAAAAATCATGTACACGTGCGGCAGAATCGGCTTCAATGACATCATGCTAGCGGTTAATAAGCCGGAGTGACACGATCAAAAGGCAGACAACAATCAAACTCAAAACGAATACTCGAACTCAATGGCAGGAAAAAATAAATATCTCGTTTTAAACATAAGTCGTTCCAACCAGACCAGGCAATATGTCTTGTCCAAAGGTAAACAATTCTCTGTCGGTCAGAGCGGCGCTAACAATTTGATTCTCTACGGCACTGAATATCCTAAACAACATGTATTGTTTGACCAGCAAAACGGCTATTACATTTTGAACGTCAAACCGTTCGTCAAAGGCGAAATTTCGCTGAATAGCTCCTCGTTGAACATTACCGAGTTAATTCGCCACGATATTTTGCCGCGTCACGGCGATTCCTATTTGATCAAATTAACGCCGCAAAAGCAGGGCTACGTGACGGTTGGCGACACTAAAATTGAATTTTCTTTTCAATATGTCCAGCCAAGACAAACAATGCCGCTCAAATCGCCCGTTTTCTCGTGGACGCGCGCGACGCTCAATACTCTGGGTTCCGACCTTTTATTTAAGTCGATATTTTTATTTTTATTAACGCTGAACATTCTTGTCATGTACGCTTTGAAAGATTACCAGGTGGCGCCCAAAAAAGAAATCGACATTGAAAAAGTACCGGAACGCCTGGCGCGCTTCATTCCTAAACCGCCGGAAGAAATTTTAAATCAGGGAACAGCCAATAGCGCCTCCGGCGCCGGGGCTTCTGAGAGCAAGGATAAATCCAAGGACAGCAAATCCGATAAATCTAACAAAGCAAGCGGACGGAAATCAAACAGACGATCTTCAGGCCGCGGGAATCGCGTGGCATCCAAAGGCTTGCTGGGAGTCATCGGAAGTACCAGTTCCGGCGCGGCAAGCAAATCGAGTTCTATCATCGACGCCTTAGTCGACAAGGGTCTGGTAGCTGATTTGAATAACATACTTGGCGGCGGCACAAATTTGAAAGTGGGCAAAAACAACACCAAAGATGCTGAAGACCCATTAGATCAATTAATCGGTACCGGCGGCACTGGCGGCATCGATGACATTCTGTCCTCCATGGACGAGACGGTGGCCATGCCCAATCTAAAATTGAAAAAGAGAACTGTCGTCGATCTGGTTAAGCCCACCGCCACGAAGGGAAGCGCCGAAGCACTCGGCTACCGTTCTGAAGAATCCGTGTTCCAGACCGTCAATGCGCGGCAGGGGCAAATTACTTACATTTACAACAAATATTTGAAAATCAAACCGACGCTGCGCGGCAAAGTCTCCATCGAATTCACCATCGCCGCGAACGGACATGTGATATCCGCCCGCGTGATCGAATCGACACTGAACTATGCGCCCATGGAGCGCGAGATTCTTTCTCTGGTAAAACGCCTCAAATTCAAACCCATTGCCTCGGGAAATGTGACTTTTGTTTTTCCGTTTCAGTTTGCGAAGTTGAATTAAGGGGAATGTGGTTTTCATATTTGTCCGGAAGGACATTCTAAAAAAGGTCAGCCGGAAAATTTTTGGCTGGCCTTTTTTTGTCGGCTTTTTTCAATCCCCGAGGCTCAAAGTAAAATTAGCAAAAATATGAGGCAAATACAAAGGATTGAATAAAACGAAATTTCGCACAGATGAGGCTAAAATATTTTTTTATTTGTTGTGTGCTTTTTGTGCCTTACGCTGCCGCCAGGCAAACGATGGTAAAGCGAAAAAATTAGAGATCTGACTCGTCTTTCCACTGCAAAATGCGCCATTTCCCGTCGAATTGGTTTTTGGCAAATAGGAAAATGGCGTCGCCGCTGACGGAGATTGATTCGTTATCCTTGCTCAGCGTGAGGTGAAAGCTCTTGGACATTTCCGCCCTGTCTTCTTCGAGGATGGAATAAACTGTGGAGTTCCAGATTAAATCAATGACATCGAAATTGCGGAACAAACGGCCTGTTGTCGTCAAATCCACATCTCTGCCCCAACTCATGAAACTGCCGGAGGATTGTTCTTCAGGGTCAAAAAAGATGAAAACAAAAGAGCTATCCAGCAAATCCGCGTAAAGCACCGAATCTTTGAAAACGTAGGCGTATTTGAAATTTTGCAGGACTTCGTCGGGCGTTTTTTGCTCTGTAATGATTAAGCCTTGCTGGTCGGATTTTTCCAATTTGGGGGCAAAGGGATTGACGCAAAAGCCCATCAACAAAGACAAAATACCGAGCGACAAAATGTAAATGCTTATTTTTTTCATAGCAAGCCACAAATGAAAAGAGCGGTACATTCGAAAATATACCGCTCCCAAAACTTTACCAACAAGAAATACTTCTTATTTCAATTTGAATTTCACCGGTACACTCACCCAGACAGTTACCGCTTTGTCGCGCTGTTTAGCGGGTTTCCATTTCACTGCTTTAATCGCCTTTACAGCAGCTTCGTTACAGCCGCTATTTCCCAGCGGTTTGACCACTTTTGTTCTGATTACCTTGCCGGTTCTGTCAATTTGCGCGTAAACGATAACCGTGCCTTCAATTCCAGCTTTTCGGGCAATCTCAGGATACTCCAGATTGCGCTGAATTGCCCCGAACCCTCCAATTGGCGACGGCGCTTCGTCATAGGGAACAAAGACGATTTGATCATCATCTGTCGGAGGCGCGGGCGGAGGCGGAGGAACTTCGTCAAAATTGATATCGGTTTGGTCGATGGTTGCATCATCCGGAATATCCTCGCTCTCACTCTCAATCGGAATCGCTGGACGTGACGGCGGCGGTGGCAATTTTTCCTGCTTTGTCTGAGGAATCTGGTCAACTTCGATTTTCTGAATTTCGATATTTTTGATGACCTTTTTCTGCTCAAACTTTTTGAACGCTTGAAAAATCAAAATGCACAGCAGCAGGGAAATTACCGTGGTGAATTCAATGGTTCTTTTGTATTTTAACTTAAGATCCACTGCGGGATTTTTATGAAACGCCATGACAATTCACCTCTTTTACTTACTTGCTGTTTTTGTTGAATAATTTACATTAAGAGCGGTGCCGCCTGCCTTCCTTAGCTCCTCTTGGATTTTTGTTACAAACCCCATATTCGCACGCTCATCAATTTTCATGGAAACAACACGAAGAGGGGCAATCTCATCCCTCATCTTGTCGTACATCAAGCGCGAAATTTCTCTAATTTCTACAAATTTGTCATCAATAGATACCCGATCGCGATCGTCTGCATAGATGTAAGCGACATTTCGTTTGCCAGGCAGCTTTTCTATTTTCCGCGCCGCCGGCAAGCGAACCGGTATTCCACGAAACTCTTTGAATACCGTGGTTACCATGAAAAAGATGAGGAGCATAAAGATAATATCAGGCATTGAGGCTGTTGGTATCCCAGCTTCCGCTTTACTTTTTTTATTGAACTTCAAGGCCTTATCTCCTAATATTGCTTTTTGAAAGCTTCCTTCAATTATTAAACCAGAAACTTACTGCTCTGGTTCCGCTATTGAGATACGCGTTGCGTTTGCCTGTTTTAATTGATCCAGTACTTGGATGTAATAGCGATATTTAGTGTTCGCGTCCGTTTTCACCGAAACGATCAACTTATCATTCTCCGCCAGTTTTCGCCGAATAATGCTTTTGATCATGGGAATATCCACAACCTGATCGCCGAGCATAACTTTTCCCTCGGCATTCACCAGCAGGCTGATGATGTTTTTCTTGCTTACCTCTTTTGTTTCTCCTTTCGGCGGCAGAACCAGACCAATCCCTTTGTCCACATCGATGGTGGTGGTCACCAGGAAGAAAATTAGCAAAAGAAATGCTATATCCGCCA
The DNA here is from genome assembly GCA_013152715.1 of Calditrichota bacterium. NCBI lineage: Bacteria > Pseudomonadati > Calditrichota > Calditrichota bacterium. The sequence goes on along the minus strand of JAADFU010000180.1, from coordinate 15,946 downwards.
ACGATGAAGAAGGAATCTCTGTGGGTTTCTTCTTTCTCTTTTCTACCATCATTGTTACATTCTCCTTGATATAGAGGGGGGAAATCCTTCAGCTTATTTCGCTTTGTTTAAATTTACCAATGTGTCAACCAATTCCACGGATCCCTCTTCCATATCAATAATTAATTTGTCGATGCGCGAAACGAAATAGTTGTGAAAAAATTGAATGATGATCGCCACAATCAATCCGAACAGCGTTGTCAACAACGCGACAGAAATACCAGTCGCAACGATTGTCGGAGAAATATCATTTGCCTTTGCGATGTCGTTAAAGGCCATAATCATTCCCCAAACCGTTCCGGTGAATCCTAACATCGGGGCGACGCTCACTACCGTGGACAACCAAATGAGACCTTTTTCCAGAAAAGCCATTTCAATGGAGCCGGCATTCATAATCGCCTTTTCCACTTGTTCAATACCTTGATCTGCCCGGGAAAGTCCCGCATGAAAAATTGACGCCAGAGGCCCGCGCGTGTTTTCACAGACTTCTTTCGCTGCTTCCACACCGCCTTCTGACAGCGCGGTTTGAATTTTCGTCATAAACTTGCGCGTATTCACCGATGCGCGCGTTAATGACCAGAATCGCTCCAGGCTAATGACCAAACCTAACACAAAGAAGAACAAAATCGGCCACATCATTAATCCGCCTTTGACAAAAAGCTCAATCATCCTCTTAAACCTCCTTGATTAGTTCATTGAATTGAATTGATATTCGAATTTAGATATTAAACTTAAAGAATATTATAATTAATTTTTTAGTAAAAGTCAATACTTTTTTTAATTGCCGAAAAGTGATAATGCAAAAATTGATGTAATCGTACGATTAACCGTTGTAATTCATATTTTTTATGCCGGTCGATTAGTTCCAACCGCTAATTTTTGCGATGCGAGCCGCTTCCGGAAAATGGTTTAGCGCTTCCTGTACTTGATCGTCTCCCAGTATGCGAATTTCATAATATTGCTTTGATCCCCACAAATTGCGCGCAATATCAGATTTGATCATCAATTTTATGTACTGCAAATCTTGCTTAAAATCATCTTCTTTAAATTTCAGGCCTTTTCTTTCAACAAATGCCCTAAATTCCGTCAACAGCGTCTTATCTATGACAAAATTCTTCTTGAACTGCGGAAAATCTGCTTTCAATCGCTGATGTTTTGCCGCATACTTGGAACCAAATTCAAAAAATAATCTCTTGAAAATCAGCTCCGTTGTAAATTTTGTAATCGTTTTATTCTTTATTTTCACGTCCGGAGTAATGCCGCCGCCGCCGTAGACTTTGCGTCCGGCATGGGTGTAAAATACGGGGCGATGATTATTTTTGTTGTTTTCATTTTTGACTGTCTCATCGTATCCCGACGTGTAATAATCCATCAATCCATGTTCATAAGATCGCTGAATGAGTCGTCCGCTCGGCGTGTAATAGCGCGCCGTGGTGATACGTACCGCCGAACCGTCGCTCAGCGGAATTTGCGTCTGAACAAGCCCCTTGCCAAAACTGGTCTCGCCAACGATCAAACCGCGATCCCAGTCCTGAATTGCACCGGAAACGATCTCAGAGGCGCTGGCGGAACCTTTGTCAATTAAAATGATCAACGGGATTTTGGGAATCGTCGCGCGATCCGTGGACAAAAATTCCGTATTCGATTCGGGAATCCGCCCTTTGGTGAAAACTATTTTCTTCCCGCCGTCAATAAATCGATCCGCCATCTTAAACGCTTGATCCAGATAACCGCCAGTGTTACCGCGCAGATCCAGTAGCAACGCGCTCATGCCTTGCGCCTGCAAATCGCGATACGCTTTGTCAAACTCGTCCACGGTCGTCTGGGCAAATCGGCCGACATAAATATAGCCGATTTTGTCGTCCACCATAAAATGCGCCATCACGCTGTAAATGGGAATTCGGTCGCGGGTAATTGTCAGGTTGAACGGATCTTCCATGCCGGGACGACGAATCGTTACGGTCACTTTTGTTCCTTTGGGGCCTTTGAGCTTTCTCTGCACTTCGGCTTCGGTAATGCCGTAGGCACTCTCCCCTTCAATTTTGACAATTTGATCGCCTGGCCTGATTCCCAGAGCTTCGGAAGGCGAACCGGCAATCGGCGCGACAACCGTCAGCACTTTGTTCTGAATGATAAACTCAATTCCGATCCCTTGATAGCTCCCCTGAAATTGCTCGGTGATCTCCTTCAGTTTCTTCGGCTCGATGTAAATGGAATGCGGATCTAATTTCTCTAACATCCCCTCGATAGCGCCGGTGATTAGCTTTTCCGTACTCACATCTTCCACGTAATAGGAACGGATAATTTTCAGCACGTCCATGAATCGGGAAAGCTGTTTGTAGGTGTTGTCCGCAGAAAAAAGATAGCCTTGAGTCACGCTGATAATCAAGCCGATGCTGATTAAAACAAAAACTCCGAGCACAAATGTCGAACGTCTAATACCTCGCATTTCGAAAAACCCATCCTTTTTATAATGTTACAATTTTTATTGTCATGGCAATCTGCCATTTTTTATTTTCTGCCAATTTTATTTTCCAGTTGGGCAAAACAACCGAACTCTGATACACGCGCTCGAATCCGCCTTCGGATTGCGAAATGGTCTCTATCGGAAACCGCCACACGTCAGTCGCGGAATCAAATTTTATTTGCGCGTCGATTTTCATCCATTCGTCTTTCAGCCCCATTTTTCGCACCCGCGGCACAATTCCCTGACTCGCTAAATGAGTGTCGCCGTCAATTTTCTGATCAAAATAATAGTATCGATCAGGTGCATTCCCCGCCAATAAAGCGAAATTCATTTCCACCGCAAACCACAACTCCAGCCATTCCGTTGTTTGATTTGTAAGCTCATACAAAATTCTCAATTCTGATTCGCCCGCCGGGATGTCAATATGCTTGGCAATACGGACGGGAAAAAACTGCCCATTTTTCCGCACCTGCCCGGAACGGGCGAGCGAAACGCGGACACTGCCGCTTTTTTGTTGTACTTTTGCCGCGTACTCACCGGCGACGAAATCGCCAACTTCATCATATTCACAATTGGCAACGTCGGTAAGCTGTGAATCTTCTCCGAGAAAATGATCGATGAAGCTTGTCCGGCGATACCAATCATATTTGAGTCTTTTTTCCAGCCCGGGCTCTTTGACTGTTACAATTTCATGAATACTTTTTGTCGCGCTGCCATTTCCATTCTTTTTCTGTTTCGCCAAATCCAACAGTCGTTGATGATAAGCCTCGTACCGGCGCGTCATTGTATCCAGCAGATTGACAGCTTTCGGCTTAAAATCCATCTCAAACAACGTCCCGCCGGAATGCGGCGAAAAATACAAATTGTAAATTTTTGATTCGACGAGGATTTCATCACGGCCGTCAGCATCAATGTCGCAATTCTCGACAGACACCCAACCTTTGCGAAAATCAGCGTCAGAATGAGTCAGCCGATCCAAAATTCCTTCCGCCTGAATCATATTTTTGTAAACAGCATAGCGCAAATTGTTCAAATAAAGACCGCCGAAAATGCCGTGCCAATACGGACAATTAGTCTGACCCGCCCACAAATGATCCTGCGCTTTTTCCAGCAATTGTGAATCGATTTTTTTCATCTGCTTCGCCGCTTGAATCTTCCGGCTGACACGCAGAGATTTCTTGTGCAAATTGTTGGACTCCGGATATTTCGCCAAAAAATTACGCCAGAACCCACCGCGCACGAACATTTTGTATTTATCAAAAATGCCAGCTTCTTTCAGTTGCTGCTCAAATTCCCCGTAGCGCAAAATTGCTTGCGACGGCAGCGCCCATTCCATCATCTCGCGGTAAGAAGCCGTAGGCAAATAAACGCGTCCCAGCGGGAGTAACGTTTCCAGTGCCTCGGAAAAATGAACCAATTCGATCCACTCGCTATTTTCTTCCAGCGCCATGAAAAACTTTTCCAGCCAGCCGTCCTCGTAACAATGCTTGTAGGTATTCGGCCAAATGCCAAACTTTTCCCCGTCATCGGCAAAAACCACTAATTTGTCGCCTTCCTCGGTTGCGATTGACGCCAAAAAATCAATCGTCTCTTGCGGATCCGCAAAAGGAATTGTGTACCGTAGCCGCTCGCTGATGGGAAAAATATTGATCACAGACCCCGTTTCTTCGGTCAAATAATAACCGTACAGATCTTTTTCCTCCAGACCCGCGGTTTTGAAATGGGAATCATCAATCACCACGTAGCGGGCGCCGGTCTGCGCCAAAATTTTTGGCAACTGCGGCTCCCAGATTCTCTCCGCCAGCCACAGACCTTTCGCATCATAACCCGTGTGCTCTTTGACGAAGCGGTTGAGTTTGTCGATTTGTCCGAGCTTGTCTTCATCCGGAATATTCACCAAAATCGGCTCGTAAAATCCGCCGCTCATCATTTCAATCTGACCACGCGCCACCATCTGACGCAGCATTTTTCCGAAATCCGCGTCGCGATTGAGCAGCCATTCGAACAAAACGCCGGTGTAGTGTTGCGCCAATTTGATCTTTGGGTGTTTTTCTAAAATTTGCAAAAAAGGCGAATATGCCCGTTGATACGCATCTTCAAAAACAAAATCAAAATTTCCGACTGGTTGATGATTATGGATACCTAATGCAAGCTTTATTTTTTTCAATGCTTTTCCTGAGAGTTTCAAGTTATGTATTTCGAGTTTCGAGTTGCTTGTTTCGAATCTTTCATCCTCATTAATTGCTAAAAAATTGCTGCGATTGAATAGTAAAAAAAACCGGATCGCAGCTTTAAACCTTTAATTTTAGATGCCGGACGGACGAAATCTATGCAGCTTTTTATGGCGCCAAAGCTTACGAAAAAAAATTATTTGATATTCAAAATCTTTCTCTGTGTCCTTTGTGCCTCTGCGGCGAATCAAAGATTCCTCGCAACTTCCTCTGCCATTTCCAGGGTGCTGGAATTTCCGCCCATGTCATAGGTGCGAACCTTGCCTTCGCGAATTACTTTGGCGATGGCGCTTTCCAATTTGTCGCGATATTCTGCTTTGCCCAAATAGTCAAACATCAGCCGCACGGACAGCAGCATGGCGATGGGATTCACTTTGTACTGGCCCGCATATTTGGGAGCAGATCCGTGCGTGGGCTCAAAAACGGCATAATCATCGCCGATATTTCCGCTGCACGCAAAACCGAGTCCGCCGACCAATTGTGCGGACAAATCGGAAATGATGTCACCGAACATGTTGGACGTAACCAGCACATCGTAAATTTGCGGATTTTTAATCAGCCACATGCACTGCGCGTCAATGTTCGTCTCCCACAATTCAATTCCCGGGTATTCCCGCGCGATTTTCCTCGCCTCGCGCACCATCAAGCCGCTGGTCTCACGGATCACGTTCGGCTTTTCCACAATGGTTACATTTTTTTTACCGTGTTGTTTAGCGAACTCAAACGCATCGCGAATGATGTTTTGTGCCGCGCGCCGGGTAATGATTCGCAGAGAAATTGCCACGTCGTCGAGAGACTGCTCTGCGAAACGCTTCATTTTCGGATGGTGAGAATTCAGCACGTCCATAACTTCCCGAGGCACAGGGTGAAATTCCACGCCCGAATACAAATCTTCTGTATTTTCACGAAAAACAGTAATGTCAATATCGTCGCGGTAATTCAACGGATTGCCCGGATAAGCCCTGCAAGGGCGTAAATTCGTCCGCAAATCGAATTCCTGCCGCAAACGCACGATCGGACTGGAATAGACATAGCCCTTTCCCTGCAATTCCGGCGCCAATTCTTTCGCCGCTTCCTCTTTGGGTTTGGAAGTAATCGCACCGAAAAGCGCGCAATCCGTAGTTTTCAACATCTTAATCGTCCGTTTGGGCAGCGGATCGCCTTCCGCACGCCAAAATTCCCAGCCAATGTCGCCGTGCACATATTCAGCGTCAAATTTAAAAGCGTCCAACACAATTTTCGCCGCTTCCATCACATCTTTTCCAACGCCGTCGCCGGGCAGCCACGCGATTCGATATTGAGCCATGCAGTCTCTCCTTCTATGGTTTGCAGTGCATTGTTTCGAGCTTCTCCTGAAAAATGAAAATCCAAAAGCGGTTTTTTAAACAAACAAAGAACCCGAAGCTTGAAATTCAATCATCATTTTTAATAAACTGTAAATATAAACTTTTCTCGCCTAATAATCAAGAAAAAACTGCTCTAATTTTTTGATAAGTTAATAATTTTTTGTCATTTCAAAATTGAAAATTATCCCGCGGTACTGAACCGAGTCGCTGGCAAATCCTCGCCGACAGAAAGAGATCAAAATATTTTTTTGTTGTTAAATTCATTTTCATTTCTTAAATTCATATTTCGGAAAATAAATTATTTGGCTGACGCTGCCCGCAAATTTCACATTTCAGGAGAAAAAATGAAATTTGTCCATTTTTCTGACACCCATCTCGGCTATTCCGATTATTACAAAATCGATCCACAGACCGGAATTAACCAGCGGGAGCAGGATTTTTACAACGCCTGGAATCAGGTCGTCACTGAAATTTTGCAAATCAAACCGGATTTTGTCATTCACGCCGGGGATTTATTTCACACCAGCCGTCCCACCAACCGCGCCATTGCCGTCGCCATGGAAGGCATTCAAAAAATCACCGACAGCGGCATTCCGTTCGTGGCAATTTCCGGGAATCATTCCACGCCGAAAATCCGTGCGACAGGTTCTATTTTTGAATCGCTCTCGCTCATGCCCAATGTTTACGCCGCCTTTCAAAGTCACTATGAACAATTCCACATCGGCGATTGTCTCATTCACTGCGTTCCCCATTGTTCTTTGACAGAAGAATTGGAACGGGCTTTTAGCGAGATTAAGTTTAGCCCGAAAACCAAATTCAATATTCTCGTCAGCCACGGCGCCTGGGCAGGGGACAAATCTTTTTCCATGGGCGAATTCAATGAGCAACACATTCCCGATCCCGAAAAGGCGCTGAAAAAAAAGTTCGACTACATCGCCCTGGGACACTATCACAAATATTTGGAAATTAAACCTCACGTGCTCTATTCCGGCTCCACCGAAAGAACTTCTTTCAACGAAGCAGGCAATCCCACCGGCTTCGTCGTTGTCGATCTCGAAAAAAATGAGACCGACTACCGCGAAATCAAAACCAGAAACATGCTGAAATTAGCGCCGATTCACTGCGAAGATCTGACGCTTGCTGAAATTTATGCGGAGCTGGAGAAAATTTCCAACGACAAACTGGGACAAGCGCTGGTTTCCATCAGCTTGCTCAATTTGAGGAAAGAAACGCTGATTCAATTGGACATCCGGGAAATTGACAACATTTTTCCACAAGTTTTTTCGCTCCCTAAAACCATCACGCAACTGATAACATCAACATCAGACAAATCAAACACTATCACCATGGGCTCTTTGCCGGCGGAGTTTGAACGTTACATCGACAATGCTGATGTTCACGAATTGGACAAAAATCGACTCAGAGAACTGGGCGTGTCATATTTGAAAATCGATGAATTCTGATAAATGTTGAAGCTGAAGGAGACAGATTGATGCAGAAATTTTCACTCAGGTTAAAAGTACGATCCTACGAATTGGATTCCCAGGGACATGTCAATTACGCCGTTTATTTGAATTACTGCGAATATTGCCGCGTGGAATTTATGGAACAAGCCAATTTACCATTCAGCTATTTTATGAATCAGGGGAAATATATCGTCATCGCCGAAGTGCACGCCAAATACATTTCACCGGCATTTTTGGGTGACGAATTGGATGTGACGCTGGAAACAGTCGAACTGAAGCGCTCCAGTATGACGCTGAAACAGGAAATTTTCAACACCGCTTCCGGGAAAAAAGTTTTCTCCGCAACAATGCGCGGCGTTTTCATCAACAAACAGGGCAGGCCCATTCCCATGGATGAAAAATTTCGCCAGCTTTTAATCGGCAAGACAGCAGATAATTGATGAGATGAAACGAAGAGAGTTTTTGAAATTAGTTACTTATTCCAGCACGGCGAACTTTTTCCCTTTTTTCCGCCCGCCGGGGATTTTCCGTTCCGACAAAAAGAGGAAAATGATGAATTGGGTTTGGTTTAATTTAAGCAAAAAAAAGACACTGAATGAATGGGAAAAGACTTTTCAGTTCTGGCGCGATCACTCCGTTTCCGGGCTTCTGCCAAATATTTACAACAGCAAGAAAGCATTTTACCGTAGCAAATATTTGAACGTCCAAAAAGCCGCGCTGGAACAGATCCTTCCTCTTGCCAAAGAATTCGAGTTTGAAGTACACGGTTGGATGTGGACAATGCCCAACAACGACGAACAATTCGCAACCAGATTTCCCGAAGCTTTCGTCGTCAATCGTCTCGGCGAATCAGCGCGGACAAAGCCGGCTTACGTCAAATATTACAAATTCCTCTGCCCCAATCGCCCGGAGACCCAGGAACACATTCAAAAAATAGTTACGGAACTCGCACAAATCGAGCTTTTGGACGGCATTCACCTCGATTATATTCGCTATCCCGACGTCATTTTGCCGATTGCCTTGCAGTCCAAATATGATATTATTCAAGACAAAGAATTCCCGCAATTCGATTACTGCTACTGCGAGACCTGCCGCAGAAAATTCAAACAACAAGCCGGAATCGACCCGCTGGAAATCGAAGACCCGGCAAATCACGCGAAATGGAATCAGTTCCGTTACGACAGCATCTCCCACATTGTGAACGAAATCGTCGTCCCCATCGCCAAAAAATTTGGGAAAAAGACATCAGCGGCGGTGTTCCCCAACTGGCGGAACGTAAGACAGGAGTGGCGCCGCTGGAATCTGGATTATTTTTTCCCCATGCTTTATCATAAATTTTACAATGAAGATATTTTTTGGATCGGCGAGCAGATCGAAAAAGAAATGTCTTTTCTGAAATCAGGACAAAAATTGTTCAGCGGACTATTTGCAAAATCATTGAAACCTGATGCATTGAAACAAGCGCTGCAAATCTCACTGAATAATGGCGCACGCGGAATCTCGTTATTTACGGGATTTTCAATGTCTGAATCCCACTGGGAAATTCTTTCTGAAAGCTCCCGCCAGTGATCTTCTCACTTCAAAATTTTTAATGAAATTTGACAACATTTTCCCGGCATTATCACCGTTGTGTCCTTACCAGTGGCGCCAAAAAATAGCCTAAAACAGACAATTTTAGGAATGTTTCCCGCTTATTAATTGTGGAGGGCGTGAGACAATTAAAAGCGGATTTAAATGTGCCAACTTGCAAAAAGTTCTCGCGTTTGTGCGAAATAAGCGCAGGAAAATGACGCCACGTTGAAAAAGAAAAAAGTGAGCGAAAAACTCTCCGCTCACTTTTTCATAAAAATTTCTAATTTTCAAAGCAAAATCAATTATAAAATTTGTACCGATAATCTTCGATTTTGGCTTTGGATTTCAATTGTTTGTACCACTCGTTGTAAATCGCGCGTTGCTCGTTTTGCGCCATATCGTATTTCAGATTATTCTTCTGCAAACTGTACAGCGACTCGTTGAAGTCCTGTTTTTCGAGCATTTTGAGCAGGTAGTATCCGCGCAAGCCCTTCACAGGGCCGGAGATTTCGCCAATTTCCAGTCCGAATGCCGTGCCGATGAAATTGGGATCTTTGCCCACGCCGCGGACGAAACCACTCATGGGGAAAAATACCGTCTCTTTGACGACGAGCGAATCTTCTGCCGCTAATTTTTCGAAATCTTCCGGCGATTGGATTCTCTCTCTGAATTTTCGGCACGCCTCTCCGGCTAATTCCTTCTGCTTATCCTGACGCAGCGTATTGCGAATGATTTTTTCTACTTCTTCCAGCGGCTGCAAACGCGCCTTTTTGACGTCGATTAATTCGTAAATCAGATAGCCCTTATCTTCGAGGTAGCGCAACCGACTCGGCTTGCCGATCTTGCTGTTGAAAATTTTCTGCGCCATTCGCTTTTGCACGCCCAATCCGGGAATGAACCCGCTTTCGTTGAAATAATCGGTAGTATCGACTTTTACGTTTTCCGCTTGCACCGCTTTTTCGAAGCCCTGGTCCGCAGCCTGTTCAGCAAAGTAATCCGCGTCGTCTTTGACGGACTCCGAAGTCCGGCGCGAGGCGGTGATTCGCAGCAAAATGTGTCGGGCTTTGACCTGTTCTTTGCCGTCCACGACTTTTTTGTCTTCCACTTTGATGATGTGAAAACCGTGTTGCGAAAGAATAGGGCCGACAACCTGGCCTGGCTTTGCGGAAAAAGCCGCAGCCTCGAAAGGTTTCACCATCATTCCTTTGCTAAAATAACCTAATTCGCCGCCGTTAACCGCCGACCCCGGGTCTTCCGAGTAATTTTTCGCCAATTCAGCAAATTCCGCGCCCTGCTTCAGGCTGTCCAACAATGAAAGCGCGAACGACTTGATCTCTGCTGTGTCGTCGGCGGTAGGTTTCAGCTCAAACAGCACGTAGCGGATACGGCGCTGTTCTTCGTCGGTGAAATCGTCTTTGTGCTCTTTGTAGTATTTTTCCACTTCCGGCTTGGGGATGTCTTCGGCTTTCACCGGATGAAGATTGGGATTGAAAAAGATGTATTTCACCTTGACTTTCTGATTCCGTTTGATAAAATCTTCTTTCACTTCATCGTCAGTGACAAACGCTGTGGACAAAACTTCTTGCTGCACTTTTTCAAACGGAAGCGTTCCGGCGAGGTAATTTTGCACCACACTCCAATATTGCAGATTTCTCTCGTCCGCCAGCGCTGCTTTGTACTTGTTCATGTCGAAATTCCCATTGCTGTCCGCAAACGTGGGATTGGTGCGCAAAAATTGCGGCGGATTTTCAAAAATATTGAAAGCGATTTCCTTTTTCGTGATCTGAATATTCATTTTTTCGGTCAACTGTTTGATCAGCACATCGCGCACGACCGACTCGAAAATCTGATCTTCCAACTGCTGCAACTCGAATCCGGTAGGCTCTTTCCCGTTCTTTTTGCGGTAAGCGTCAAATTGTTGCTGGCGAATATTATTATATTGCTCGTAGGGAATATTCTCTCCATTCACTGCAACCACAGTATTCGGTTTGTGCCCGGAAATGATACTCGTAATATCAGCGCCGCCAACCAGACCGCCGATGGTCATACTCAACAAGAAAAGCACCAATAAGATGAATAAAATGATATGCGTGTTTTCACGCATTTTGTTCATGATTGCCATAACCTAACCCTCAATCCCGTGATTAATTTAAATTAAAAATTGATAATTTAGCAAATTGAAATGACTGCTAATATAGTAATTACAATGAAAAAAAGCAAGAAATTTTATTGTGTTAACTGGTAAAATGAGATTATGTTCCGAATCGAATTGGGTTCATTTAGTAGAATATGGGCGCGCGCTGCATTTCAGCGCCAGCTTTGAATAGTGCTTGATTTGAACCGACAAAATTAGTATATTCTCGACACAAATGATGAATGATTGCTAGACTTGAAAACGTATGTGAAAAACAAACGGAGGATTGACCATGAGAACAGGGCCTCAGAAAATTCGTTTGGATCAGGTGGCAGATGTGATCGCCGAGAAATTTAAAGGGAAAGAGCAGATTACTTGTTACATCGGTTCCAATGCAGCCTCTCCGACTGCCTCTTTGGAATTTATTACCGATGCTATCAAAACAAATTCTCCGAAACTTCCGTTTTTGAATATGGTGCATATTTTAATGCAGGGGCCGATCCCTTACATCGAAGAAGGATTGCAGGACAGAGTGATGACTTATTCCATTTTTTCCGGCGGTGAAGTGAGAAAAGCGGCGAACGAGGGCCGAGCTTTTTATGTTCCCTGTACTCTGGCAAATATTGATTCTCTGATCGGAAAATATCGGGAGTACGAGCCAGACGTGGCGCTGTTCAAAGTGCGGCAGCATGATTTAACCGGAGAATTTAGTCTGGGTCTCTCTGTGGAAGCAATGCACACAGCCATCGACCACGCGGATTTAGTGATTGCCGAGCTTGATCCGTCCATGCCGTTCACTCAGGGCCAGAGCATCGTGGACGCCACTTCGATTGATTACCTCATTGTCGATGAACGCGTGAAGCCGATTTACGAAATTCCGTCTCCTGATTTTGAAAATTTGTCTCCGGCGGAGCGCCGCATCGGTGAATTGATCACGAAACATTTCATTCGCGACGGCGCTACGATTCAGGTGGGCATCGGGAAAATTCCCGACGCCGTTATTGCCACAATTTGCGACGCGCAGTTCAAAGACCTTGGTATTCAGACCGAGCTGTACGGCGACGGCTTGATGAAATTGCAAAAAGCGGAAATCGTCACCAATCGCCTGAAAAAAGTCAACAAAGGCTACAGCACCACCAGTCTCATCATGGGCTCCAAAGAACTTTACGAGTACGTTCACATGCGCGCCGGCGTGCAAATGCGGCCTTGCGGTTTCACCAATGCGGCGGAGACGATTCGGCAGAATTCGCCGTTCATCTCTGTGAATACGGCCATCGGCGTGGATTTTTACGGCAATGTCTGGGCCGATTTCATCGACGCGCGCCACTATTACAGCGGCGTCGGGGGGCAGCCGGATTTCATTCGCGCCTTGAACGATCCGATTTACGGCGTGCCCATCATCGCCATCAAAAGCGTCACCCGCCACGGCGAATCCAAAATCGTGCGCACCCATCCGCCGGGAGTGAGTTTAACGGCCTCCGCTTACGACGGCGTCGTCATTGTGAACGAATTCGGCATCGCTGACTTGCGCGGACTTACTGCCGGCGAGAAAGCGCTGGGGATCGCCAGTATTGCCCACCCGAAATTCCGCGATGATTTCATGAAAGAAATTGTCGATGATCCCTATTTCACCAAGCCCAAGGGCTATCAGGTCGGGAAACCGCATCGCAGCGTGACCTATTATGACGGGGATGTAAAATTAGAGGACGATTAATGCAAAAGTGTGCTCCACCTGGCAGATGGAGTACACTTTGAAAACAATTTCTTTAATTTTTGTTCACCAACACCCGCACCAATTTCATCATCTCCCCCGACTTATCATCCTGCTTCTGGTAGGTGATCACAATATCCGATTTTTTGTCCTGATTCAGTTCAAAAATTTGCAGGCGATTGCCGTTTTTAGGTAGTAGCACAGGAAGGCTGGCGCTTGATGATGAGGAAAAAATTGATTTTTTTTTGCCAAAATAGAATTGTAAATGGCGCTGGTCTGTGGTCGTCACCAGATCGCGAAGATCGTCGCCATTGAAGTCTCCTTTGACGTCGAACACGGGCAATGTGCCTCCTCCGCCTGCGGAATTGTTGCCGATGTTGAAATTGAATTTAATGGTGAAATTTTTCACTACATTGGGCTGCTCGGGATATTTTCCGTTTTCGTTCATTTGAAAAATCCTCATGCCCACGGTCACGCTTTTAGTGAGCAGCATTTTGATGATGCGCATCAGGCCTAATTTCACCGATGGAATGGCGAGGTCGAGTTTATCATCGCCGTTCAGATCGACCATTTGTTCGTCAAATTGCACGCCGGTGGAGACGATGATTTGATCCGGTGTCAATGACCACAGTCGCTGCGCCCCGTTTTTGCCGAGATAAATTTGCAACTGGCTCTGCGGATTGAGGATGCTCTCCCGGGCTGCGAGTTTGTTCGCCAGCAAATCCAGCACGCCATCGCCGTTGATGTCTTTGATGGCGGTGATGCTGGTTTCTTCTCCCGGCTTGGGCTCATCCGGAGTAAATTTCATGTCGATGGTGAGATTCGGTTGTGCGGGAAAAGTATTTTTTTCAGTTTGATAGAAGAGATAAAAAATATCTTTATCCTGTGCCAGCACATCCGGCAAACCGTCCCGATTGCAGTCGGAAATGTAAATTTTGTTCGTTTTATAACTGATGTCCAATCTTTTGAATGCACTGATGTTTGCTTTTGCGGAGAGATTCAGAGTCCCGATCTTTTCCCAATTGCTGCTGTCCGACTGACTGAAAATGAGCGTGCGATTGAATTGCGGAATAATGATTTCGTCTCTGCCGCCGGGAGTGATATTTTTGACGAAATCCCAGTAGGGCAATTTGCTTTTTTCATTAACGCGAAAAATGGAAGTCACTTTCAGCGCTTCTATGGGGTGAATTTCAAATCTGCTATCATTTTGCGCGTAATAAATGATGCCTCTCGGCGTCAACATGATAAATTCCAATTTGCTGTCTCCGGCGATGTCGCCGAAATCGCACAGAATGGCTCTCTTGTCCGGGAAAAAAGTTTGCACATTTTCATCGGAAAAGCCATCCGCAGTTTGCCACAAAATATGAATTCTCGGCGGAGCCTGTCT
>JAADFU010000180.1:0-1540 GCA_013152715.1 Calditrichota bacterium | reverse complement strand
TTCAGGTCAAAAACTTTGTACTTCAAGACCTGATCCGGCAGATGAATGTCCTGAACATCGAACGAAATTGCCAGAATTTGATACGAGAAAAAGAGAAGGAAAAATGTCGTCAAGACAGCAATTTTTTTCATGCCATAACGTCCTTTCGGTTGAAAATGTAATTCGCCGCAGCCCAGAAAAGAAAGATTGAAAAGCCAGTGACGCCGAGACACCAGAATAGTTTCGGCGTCCACGGCGATGAGAGCCCGTGGGCAATTTCTTTGGCTGTGTCAATGGGGAAAGAAGTATAGCTGGTGAATAAAAATTTTTGAATCGGGTCAAATTGTCCCAGAATGTTGAAAATGAAATAGATGATCAGACTGGCGCCGATGGCGAGAGCAGCTCGCGGAAGAATCACTGCCATGGCAGCGCCGAAAATTCCCACTGCGCTCAGTGTAATCGTGCTGAGCAAAAACGCAGCGAGAAAAGAGAAAATCAATTTGCCCTGCGAGGCAAGGACATAGCCGCGTTCTTCCAACTGGCTCAATGGCGCCATGCTTGCGCCGGCGATGAGGCTGGTGATGAAAAGGGCGGTTGCAAGAACAAAACTAATAATAAAAATTGTGAAAAATTTCCCCAGAAGAAATTCGGTCCGCGTCACCGGAGCTGTGAGCATGGTTTTGATGGTGCGGTCGGTGAACTCATCTGCTATCAATTGAACCGAAAAAATGAGCATCACCAGCGCCGCAATTTTCATTGTCCACGAAGCGGCAAAAGTGGCGATTTGCCAGCCATTGGCAGCGCCCATGCTCAAAATGGATGCGTCTGAAAGTTTTTCTCTGAAAAATGCGGAAAATAGGGCAAAGATGATGACGAAAATCAATGCCACGTAAGGGAATTTCTGTCGCCGCAATTTGGCTATTTCCACAGAGATGCAGGCAAAAATTTTTCCTTCAGCAATAGTATTTTTTTTATCCATGGGTTCAATTCGTTTTTGTTCGTGTGATTCTCAAAAAAAGCTGTTCCAGATTTTCGTCTTCGGGTAAAATCAATTCTTTCACCGCTCCCGCGGCAATAGTCTTTCCCTTGTTCAAAATGAACACCCGATCGCAGAGCATCTCCATCTCCGAGAGCAGATGGCTGGAGAGCAAAACAGCCGTGCCGGTTTCTTTCGCCAGGGAGCGGATGAATTCCCTGATTTCGATCATGCCTTCGGGATCGAGTCCGTTGGTGGGCTCGTCGAGGATGACAATCGGCGGTTGACGCAAAATTGCTGCGGCAATGCCCAAACGCTGGCGCATGCCCTGGGAGTATTTTTTCACAGCATCGTCAGCGCGGTCGAGCAACTTGACCTGACGGAGTACGTTGTCTATTTTTTCATCTGCTTTTTTGGCATCAGAAAGCCGCAGCAGCAATTGCAAATTTTGCCGCGCCGAAAGATAGCCGTAAAATGCGGGAATTTCGATAAGACTGCCGATGCGCGAAATAGCATCGCGAAATCGCTGCCGGAGATCAAATCCGGCGATAGAAATTTCCCCGGTATCAGGATAAATGAGCCCGA
>JAADFU010000179.1 GCA_013152715.1 Calditrichota bacterium | reverse complement strand
AAAAATGAATAATCGGATCTCTGCCTTTTCCTGTCCGGGCATATTCGCGAAATATTTTGTCTATATCCGCGACGTTCAATATTTCAGCAATATCTTCGACGATAATTTGCAATGATTTTGGCGGATCTTCCAGAGAGATGAAACGGAAAATATCGCGAAGAATACCGATTGTGTGAGGGATGTAATCAAAAGCAAGCCGTCGGTTGAATTCTCCGTCAGCGCGGGTTCTGGCGGCGAACAGGCCGTAAGTGATTGTCTGGGCGTACAGATCGGCAAATTGCTGTTCGGTGAGCGTGGAAATTAAATATTTTTTGAATGCCTCATAAAATCCGACAATCTGCCGGTGTCCTTTGGTGCTATTTTTTGACAATTCCACTGCAATGACTTCGTCCCGCAAAAAGCGCGTGCGTTTTGCCAATTCCACTGCCAGTGCTTGTGCCGTCTGCGCTCGGGGAAGAGAGAAAGAAAAGAAAATGTCTAACAGTTCAGCAAATTTTCCGACGTTTTCCACCGGCGGCGCTATTTGCAATTTTTTCGCCACAGCAGGTCGCGCGATCATCGCCTGGGCAATTCGCTGCCCATTCCTGTAAAGTCTGAATTCGTAAAAATTCGTTAGAATGACATTGGGGAAAGTTTCACAATATCGTTGCAATTGTTCAGTAGTTTCGATGTGATCCAGATTGGTGACAGACGGGTCTTTCGCCTCAATGTAGCCTGTGACGTGATTCCTTCCGTCCCAGATGCGAAAGTCAGGGTTTCCGGCTTCAGTCTTTTTGGGGACAATGGTTACGTCAATTTTTTTGATATTTTTAATTTCTGCATACTGCTTAATCAGCGCATCGAGGTGTTTGTAATAGCTTTCTTCTCTTGCATCGCCTCGTTGAAACGTTTCGGTGAGATTTTTTAGATATTGTTCTAATATTTTTTTCACAGACACGATTCCTTTTATGACGAGGTTTGTTTCATTTTAGCTATAGACGAGGCTTTTTATTCATCAATCAGTTCGCCGGAATAAATTTCTTTTGCCTCCCCGGCGAGTTTGATTTCTGATATTTCATCGTCAAAATCCACTTCCAACAATCCGCCGCGCGCCTGAACTTTCAGAGGCAGTCTGCATCCTTGCTGTTTGACGGCTAAAATCGCCGCAGAAATCGTACCGGTTCCGCAGGCTAAAGTTTCTTCTTCCACGCCGCGCTCGTAAGTGCGGATGAGAATTTTATTTTTGTCGGCAATCTGCACAAAGTTGACATTTGTGCCCCAAGGCTGAAACGCCGCATGATGGCGATATCCGCGCCCCAGAAGTTCCACGTTGATCGCATTAACGTCTGGAACAAAAATGACGTAATGGGGCACGCCGACATTGAGATAGCCGCCTTCTTTAAATTCCTTCTCCTGAAGTACTTCGGGATATTCGCGAATTTCAATTGGCGGCGGCATAACAAGCTGGACAAAATCGCCATTGACGCTGGCACGATAAGGCACCCCCAACACATCAAAGGTCAATTCCGCCGGAGCAATTTGATGTGTAAAAGCGTAATACGCCGAAGCCCGGGCGCCGTTGCCGCACATTTCGCCGAGAGAGCCGTCTGAATTGAAATAGCGCATGGAAAAATGATGTTTTTTGCTTTCTTCGAGCAGCAAAATCCCATCCGCTCCGACAGAAATTCTTCGTTGGCAGATTTTTCGAAAAAAATCGTGCTCGTCGCCGGTGAGGATTCTCTCTCGGTTGTCGAAAAGAATGAAATCATTGCCAGTGGCGCTGAGTTTGCTGAATTTTAAATTTTTCATTTTCAGTGGACTTTGATTAAAAATCTAATGATTAAAAGGCAAAATAATAGAACCATCAGGACGCGAAGACTCAAAGGATTTAATTTTAAATTTTAATGCCTTCGTGGTCAAAAATCAAAAATTGTCGCTGTGATCGCTGTGGCTGAATGGTTTCTTTTCATCGGATTTTGCAGCAAAAGCTTCAAACAGTTGAAAAAGTTTCCTCAACTGTCGCGAACGTCGGTACTGGTCAATTTTTTCTGAATGCGTCAAAGGCTGCCACGCGCCCCGTTCCCATTTTTGATAAAAATTTTCCAGAAATTCTTTCATTCCCAGCACGTCATCGTATTCAAAAAAAGCGCCGGCTTTAGTTTCCTGATAAATTTTCGCCGCGTCTCCGTCCACAGGCCCGATGGCGAACACGAAACGTTTGCTGGCGAGATATTCGAACATCTTTCCGGGGACGATCCCTTTTTTCGTGTACGTGTCATTGATAATCAGCAGCAGCAACTGGGACGCGACCACGGCACGGATCGCTTGCTCGTGCGGCACAAAATCGTGAAATTGAAGCATATCACCCAGATCAAATTTCTCAATTTCGGCCCGCACTTTGGGATCGATTTTTCCGAAAAATCGAAGCGAAAACTTTTTCGGATTAATCTTTCCCTCGCGTTTCAACTCTTTGAGCACTTGAAAAAATGCCGGAATGTAGCGATTAAACGGCAAATTTCCCACGTAAGTGAAAACAAATTTGTCTGCCGGAGGCGTTAGCTCCTCTTTGGGATAAACATCGGGATCGAAGCCATTGTAAATGATGTGCGTTTTTTCAATGGGAATATCCGGGTGATTTTCCAGAATCTGATCCCGACAGCCGGGACCGACAACTGTGATCGCCGCTGCGTCTCGCAACACTTTCCCTTCCAGAGACTTGTCGATTGCCACAGTCAACGGATTGCGCCAAATATTGTGGTAATAATCGATATTGACCCAGGGATCACGAAAATCAGCAATGAACGGCAAACCGGTAATGTTGGCGATTCGTCTGGCGACCAAATGGACTGTGTGCGGCGGGCCGGACGAAAGAATTAGTCGAACATCCGGGGCTTGCCACGCCAGCCGAACACCAGCGAGCACGCCGGGTCTGTACCATCCGATTCTCCCATCCGGAATGAACAAATTGGCGCGAACAGCATTGGCAAGCCGTTCTTTGAAACTGGCTTTTTCGTGCGCTGACAAAACTGCCAGCGGAATTTTCTCGTCAGTTTTTTTACCAGTAAATTTTCGGTACCAGCGGTACGGCTCGAAAAAATCAACCCGCTCGACTCGCGTGGAGTCTGGAATTCTTTTCTCCAGCCCGGGATCCACAGTCGTGTAATCGCCATGTTTCACGGTTAACACCTGGCATTCCCAACCGTTTTCTGCCATAAATTGAATAATACGAATGATGCGCTGCACCGAAGGACCGCCGGCTGGCGGATAATAATATGTGACAAAGAGAAATTTTTTCATTGGGGCAACTCACCTTTCGCTCAAAAATCGGAAATTAGGCGACAGCTTTTTTAAAATCCTGACGGATTAATTCCCTAAAAAGCCTTCAATTTCGTCCACTAATCGATCCCAGGAAAATCGTTTTTTATATTCAGCGATAAATTTCGGAAATTTTTCTTTATCATCGCCGGAGAAAAATTTCGCCACTGCCGCCGCCAATGTTTCAGAATCTTCCGCAGGGACAATGTAACCGGTTTTTCCTTCTTCAGTGACTTCAGGCAATCCGCCGACGTTGGTAGTAATGACTGGTTTGTCGTAATGATAGGCAATTTGAATAATGCCGCTTTGCGTGGCGGAGATGTACGGCAAAACGACAACGTCTGCTGCCGCGTAAAACATGCCTACTTTTTCGTTGGGAATGTAGTCATCAAACAAAAAAACCGAATCGTTCACGCCTAATTCGTCGATCAGGTCGGTGTATTTTTTTCGATCATCATAAAATTCTCCGGCGACAAGCAGCTTCACTTTCATTTTTTTCAAAATATGCGGCATCGCCTGGAGCAAAATATGCAGCCCTTTGTACTGCCTGACGTATCCGAAAAAGAGCAACACGCGATCTTCCGTCTTGAGGACTAACTCTTGCCGTGCTGTTTTCTGATCGTAATTAATTTTGAAATTGTCATAAACTGGATGCGGCGCCTCACGAAAATTGGCGTTGGGCTTGAACGCCAGCAGCGATTTTAATACAGTTTTCGACATGACGATGAAATAGTGCACGTTCCATAAGCCGAGCCGCGTGAGAAATTTGTCCAGCGGATTACTTTCGTGAGGGACGATGTTGTCGCAGATGTAGAGAATTTTCGTTTTGGTGAATAACCGCGCCAGAAATGAAATCGCCGCGTAACAGGGGGCGAAAAAAGGCATCCAATATTTGAAAACGATCAAATCCGGCTGAAAGCGATAAATCCGCCAAAAGGCGCGCAGCCACGACCACGGTCCGACGGAATCCAGAATCGGTTCGCTGGGTAAAACTTCAACTTCCTGGCTCAAATCCTGTTGTGTTTTCCCCGGGAAAAAAATTGACGGATACTGGCGTTTGAAAGAGATAATTTTGACGTCATGGCCCCGTTGAACAAATTTTTTGTACAATTGCGCAATGTAATGCGCAATGCCGCCGCGCATGGGGTACGCTGTGCCGACCATCACAATTTTCATCTCACACCCCTAACAATCGCCCGCACGACTCGAAAACAGTGTCCACGCGCAAGGATTTCATGCATTCATTGGGGCAAGTGGGCGAAAAGAAACAATCGCATTCCAATTCCGGCTCCAAAATCTCGCCCATGCCGTAAAGCTCAAACTCGTGGCGATTGAAAATATTATTGAACAGGATGATTTTTTTCTCCAACCCAATGGCGATGTGCATGGCCATGGTCACCGCTGTCACGACCAAATCGCACTGATCGACGAGATTGATGAATTTCTGCAGCGGAAAATGTCCCAAATAGCTGGCGCCGCTCTTGCGGGCAATTCTCTTATTCTTTTCATGCTCATCAGGGCCGCCTAAAAGCAACACTCCTTTGCCGTCTTTTTTCAATTTTTTCGCCAGTTCGATCCAATACTCCTCGGGCCACAACCGCGACGTCCAGCGTCCGCCGCAGCCGGTATTCAATCCGATCAACGGCTTTTTTTCTTTAATTTTCCACTCTGTGGCGTATTCAGAGAAATTGTTCAAAATGTATTTTTCTCCGGCGAACTCAAAACCACAAATTTCAAAAATTTCTTCGGGATAGCTTTTGGTATTTTTTTTGTTCAGAGAATCAAAAATACCGGTCAGAAATTTATGTTCTGCCTCTTTGCCAGCAGGCATACATTTATTATTTTCCGAATTGAGAAGGAAGCCTTTTTTCTCGTGAGCGCTGACCAAATCCGCCAGAGCGCACGCCTCGAGGTCTTTGTCCAGATTGTAAATAATGTCGAACGCGCCAGCCTGCAAAAGCAAACTATGCGCCAGATCAAACGGAAAAATTTCATCGACCCACTCCGCTGGCACTAATTCCGGCGAATTGGTGAGCCAGGTAATGTGCGCCTGGGGAAATTCCTTTTTCAGCCGCCGCAAAATCGGCGTCGTGCGAATCACATCGCCGGCAGCGCCTAATTTGATGATGAGAATTTTTTCTTTAATCGGATCGTAGAAAGAGCAGTCGGCGCACTCCGCGCCTTCAGATTTGTGATAGCGACAGGGAATATCTCCGCGGAAGTAACGGCAGTCCTGATTTACTTTCATAAAATTCCTCGTGATTTATGTTTAGATGAAAGAAAATGCAAAATAATTTTGACAAACTTAATTTGTAATAAAAGGCTAACCTTATGAGCGTCTCTTTAACGCAACATTTCTTGCCAAGATGTGGCACACCTTTTAGGTGTACTACATCTTTACGATTATCCTAAAACATTTTTCACCGAATAATCATTTTTCCTCTTCTGCGTCTCCGTGATCATTTCGCCGAGAAGCCCCATGGAAATAAACTGAATCCCGACAATCACCAGCAACACAGCGAGAAATAACAAGGGTCTGTTGCTCAGATATTTTTGAAAAAATATGCGTTGGTACGCAAGATAAATATTCAAAATCACGCCGAGGATCAAAGTAATTAATCCGAAAGTGCCAAAAAGATGGAGCGGCCTTTTTTTGAACTTGTTCAGAAAAACCACCGTGAATAAATCCAACATGCCGGCGATGAAACGAAACGCGCCAAATTTCGTCTTGCCATATTTCCGCGGATGGTGTTTGACTGGCATTTCTGTGACGCGAAATCCCTGCCAGTGCGCCAGAACCGGAATGAAACGATGCAATTGGCCGTAAACTTCAATAGTTTTTACCACGTCGTTGCGGTAGGCTTTAAGACCGCAATTGAAATCATGAAGTCGAATGCCAGAAACCCAGCTTGTCACCAGATTGTAAATTTTTGAAGTAGTGCGTTTGATGAACGGATCGTAACGTTTTTTCTTCCAGCCGGAAACCAGATCGTAACCCTCGTTGATTTTGGCAATCAGATCAGGTATTTCATCGGGATCGTCCTGCAAATCCGCGTCCATGGTAATGACAATTTCACCCCGCGCCTCCTGAAAACCGCACGCCAGCGCCGCTGATTTGCCAAAATTTTTTCGGAATTGTACCGCGCGAACGCGGTTGTCTTTTTTGTGAAATTCTTCCAAAATCTCGAATGACCCGTCCCGAGAGCCGTCGTCGATAAAAAGTAATTCGTAATTAATTTTTTCCCGCTGCAAAACATCAGTCAATTGCAGATACAACTCGGGCAGGGACTCTGCTTCGTTGTAAAGCGGAATCACGACGGACAAACCTATTTTTTGCTGGGAATTTTCACGCGAAGTTTGCGGTTGCGCCACAGACTCCTCCTTTTCATCAGGGAACTTTTGTTTCGTTTACAAAATCACACGTTCAACGTTTTCGGGAATCCGCATCTGAAAATCTTTGGGCTGCATTTTTGCATTCACGTCCACCGTGGTGAACACGATCGTCAGTCGCGATTTCTGCGACGGCTGGGAAATGCGCACTGTTTTTGGCAGATACACGTTGTGGGATTTGACAAATTGATCGTACTTGAACTCCATGAGTACCTTGCCGTCGTTGTCCAAAAGCTGATATTTTTGCACCACAAAACGACGCGGATGAATCCAATATTTCAGCGTGTAGCCTTTTTTGCTGCCAATGATCAAATATTTGCCATCATCGGTTTGCAGTAATTCCCGTTCGTGTTGTTCAATCAAATGAATGCCGGAAAATGCTTGCAATAATTTATCAAACGAGACATCAATCATCAAAAACCGGCGGAAATTCATGCTATCCGGATGGCCTTCAAAAAGCGCGTTTTCCATTGAATTGTAAATTTCTACTTGATTGCGGTCAATGAAAATGGCACCTACGCCGAATCCCAGTCCTGAACTGAGCTGAATCAGCAACGAATCCGGCATCTTGATGCGAATCACGGAATTCGCCGTAAAACTCAACTGTGGGGATTCCAGACTGATTTTCGCCTTTGCTTTGGCGGTCTGAAATTTGAGATAATTCTGCTCCACGCGATGCCGGATCTGGGCGATAGTTATGCTGTTGACGTCGGGTCTGGAAGTGGGCAAAATACCGGCGCAACCGGAAATAACCAAAACAACCATTAAAAAAAACCAATGACGAAGATGAGCTTTCAATTTCTCGATTTTTATTTACCTCCGATTTTGTCAATCAAATATGTCCGCGTCTCTTCCAGATCCAATGCTTTGCGCCACGACTCTTTTGCTTTTTCCGGATCATTCAATTTTTCGTACACATCTCCCAGATGCTCCCACACTTCAGCCGAACTATCACGCAAAGTTGCCGCGCGCTCGATGTATTTGTGCGCCATTTGATAATTTCCCAACTGAAAATAAATCCAGCCCAGCGTGTCGAGATAGGCGCCGTTTGTCGAATCAGCAGCCACGGCTTTTTCCGACATTTTTTTCGCCTCATCCAGCCGAATGCCGCGCACGCACAGGCTGTAGCTGTAATTATTTAAAATCAACGGATCTTCGGGTTTAATTTGGAGCGCCACATCGTACAGAGAATCAGATTTTTGATAAATTTTCTTCTCATCATAAATCATCGCCAGCGCCGTGATCGCATCCATGTTTTGCGGATCGATTTTCAGCGCTTTTTCCAGATAAGGAATGGCTTCATCCGATTTTTTCCGTTGCTGCAAAACAGACCCTAAAAAATAGTTCATCCGCGCATCGTCAGGGAAATGCTCCAGGGCATCACGGAAATTTTCTTCAGCGTCCTCCAGTTCATGGAGACGAATATGCACAAACCCTAACCAGATCCAGCCAAATTCAAAATCAGGCTTTAATTCAACGCTTTTTTTCAAATAAGGTTTTGCCTGCTCCCAGTCATTAGCTTGAAAATAAATCCTACCCACAGCAAAATGACTGCGAAAATCATCAGGAAATCTGTCAATGGTTTTATTGAAAATAGTCAACGCCTGCGACGTATCCTGCTTTTGCAAATACAAATCTCCCAGACGAAGGTAATTTCCGATTTTCGTCGAATCGCTGACAATTGCAGATTTTATCAGTTGAATGGCTTTGTCCCATTGTTTGCGACTAATGTAAATATCGCGCAATTCTTCCAGACAGGTTTCAAAATTTCTGTCCTTTTCCAGACCTTTCTGATACCAATCCATTGCAGCAGACGTGTCCTTTTTCGCCAGGGCAAATTTTGCCTGCGCCAGAAAGGCACGTTCATCGTCAGGAAAATCTTGAATAAGTTTTTCAAAAACCGCTTTCGCTTTGTCAAACTGCTTTTCCGCCAAATACACATCACCGGCCTTGATCAACAAATCAGGATTGTCGTGACCCATGTCGTAAAGTATCTCGTACTGCCGCGCCACCTGCAAAAGATTTTTCTCCGACAAAAATAACGTGATCAAATAATTTCGCGCGTCAAATTCTGTGGGATCAATCTCCAGAATTTTTTCGTACTGACGTTTAGCAGCCTCCAAATCGTGCATGGAATAGTAAATCGAAGCCAGCATGTAATGAACATCAATGTCATCGTGAAAACGCGCTTCTGCCTGCTCCAACACGCGGCGCGCGCTCTCGACTTCTTTTAATTCAAGGTACTGATTCGCGACGCTTTTGTAAATTGTCACTGACGAGGAATCGTACAACAGCGCCTGTGAGAAATCGATCAGCGCAGATTTTGAATCATTGAGCATTTCCGCAACGGTGCCGCGGATGAAATACTGAGCAGCCCTGGGCTGAAATGGCTGTTTTTTGACAGCGGACGGTTGCTCGCTTTTATGGGAAAACCTCTGCGGCGCGGCGCAGGCAAACAGAAGTCCGATCACAAACAGAAAAAGGAACTGACGATTTATTTTCATTACTACTCCACAATTAAAGTCTGATTTTAATGGTTTAAAAAAGTTTTTTGCATAGTTATTTTTACTGACGAATAACAATGAAGTTTCCTGTTGAGTTGCGAATAGCTTCGACAAATATCTCAATTCAGCATTTCATCGCGGCTGTCGATTCTTTTGCCCAGCGTAAATAAAATGATCAAAAAGACCAAAACTCCCGCGAGAATTGACAGTCCGCTCGGGAAACCAAATCCGGCGGGAAGATAACCGACAAAAATTGCCACAAGCCCCACAGCGACGGCATAGGGCAATTGCGTACGCACGTGATCGATGTGGTCCGCCGCCGAGGTCATGGAAGACATGATCGTCGTGTCTGAAATCGGCGAGCAATGATCTCCGAAAACCGAGCCGGACAAAACGGCGCCAATTGTGCCCAACAAAATCGAATTCGAAAGTGAAGCACTCAGTTGTGCCTCCACAGTTAACTTAAACGCCATGGGAACGACAATGGGCACGAGAATTGCCATCGTGGCCCAGGATGTGCCGGTGGAAAATCCGATGAACGCTGCCACGATAAAAGTAAGCATGGGCAAAACATGCGGCGAAATCAAATCCCGCGTCACGGCGATGACGTAATCAGCAGTTTTTAGCTCGCCGCAAATCTCGCCGATGGTCCACGCCAGAATTAAAATGATCATGGCGATAACCATGGCTCTCACACCGTTGAGCCAGGCG
The DNA here is from genome assembly GCA_013152715.1 of Calditrichota bacterium. Classification (NCBI taxonomy): domain Bacteria; kingdom Pseudomonadati; phylum Calditrichota; species Calditrichota bacterium. The sequence goes on along the minus strand of JAADFU010000179.1, from coordinate 39,957 downwards.
TCCAGTGCTTTTTTCATGGACAAAATTCGCTGCGTTACTGCCAAAAAAATCGCCACAAACGCGCCGGAAAACGATGACCACATCAAAACGCTGAACGAATCCGCATTGCCGATAATTTCTCCCAGACGAGCAGTTCCTGCCTGATCGCCGAGAGCCACTCTGCCGCTATAGTACAGGCCTATCATCGTCCCGAAAATGACAATCAAAATCGGAATCGCGGCATTGTACCAGCGCAGGGGAATTCCTTCTTCGGGCATGATGTCCAGAGATTTGTCGTCCGCAATGGGCTGCGCTCCGTCGCGCAGGACTTTTCCTGTCAAAAATGAACGATGTTCGGCTTTGTACATGGGACCGAAATCCCGCAGCGTGAATCCGATCAGAAAAACGAAAATGATCGCCAGCACGCTGTAACTGGCAAAAGGAATTGATCTGAGAAAAGTAATGTACGCATCGTGCGGCACGTTGATATTATTGAACGCCTGATCAATCAAACCCACCTGAAATCCCACCCAGGAAGAAATTATCGCAATGGAAGCCACTGGCGCCGCTGTGGAATCGACGATGTAGGAGAGTTTCTCTCGGGAAATGCCAATTTTGTCCGTCAGAGGCCGCATCGTGTTTCCCACAATCAATGTGTTCGCGTAATCATCGAAAAAAATGATTACACCCAGCAGCCAGGTGGCGATTTGTCCGTTTCGCGGATGGTGCGCCCAGCGGGAAATTTTTTCCACAATCCCCTGCGTACCTCCGGATCGAGAAATCACGCCGACCATACCGCCCAGCGTCATGCTGAACATTACAATAGCGATGTGGCTTTTGTCGAACAAGGAATTGACCATGTAAGTGTCTAAAGCGCGCATCAAACCGATGAACGGATTGTATCCCCAGAGAAACATGGCTCCCAGCCAGATGCCACTGAACAGCGCCAGCAAAACTTCCCGCAGCGCCAGCGCAAGAATGATTGCCAGCAACGGTGGCAGCAAACTCAAATATCCGGGCATGACAGTGATTTTCTCCGAAAGATTGATTTCGCCATCTGCTGCTGAGAAACTGACCGTTGCGGAACCCGGCAAAATTACATCGCGAAGATGCAAAACTCCGTTCTTGAACGGGCCTATTTTTGTCAATTGCTTTTTTTCTTTGAAAATTTTTTGAAAAAGGCCTTCCGCCTCGGCCATTCCGGAAAATGACGTATCAATTTGCCCGTTGCCTTTGAGGGCAGAGACCGTCATCTCGAACGGAACATCGGACAAAATAATTCTCGGATGTTCAATTTTGAAAGAAGAATTTGTAGTTGCAAAACCGTTAATTGAAAAAAAGAGTAAAAACAGCGAAGAAACAAAAAGCCAAAATTTCAAATTCCAGCGCATGCGTACCTCGTTTTTTCTGTGCTCAATCCGGAGCAATTGCGTTTTATTATGCCTGATTGTCCAAATTTTCAGGTTTTAAATTATAATCATAATTTAGGAAAAAGTAAAGGAAAAAATCCAACAATGCCATTGATTTTTCCTCTGGTTTAAAATTTGCTGTGTTGGGGGTAAATTTAATCATTGTTTTTAATTAAAAAATTCAATAAATTGTCGGTCATGTCCACTCAGGCAATGTTGTTTGTCGGTATTTACCTTAAACATCAAGCTCAAATCGTCCATGAAAAAAATATCGCAAATATTTATCCTTCTGATTATTGTCCTGATTGCCTCGTTCAAATTGTCTGCTCAGATCCCTGTCGATTCCAGTTTGGCGGCACGACGAAATTTGATCTGGCAAAAAAGCAATCAATTTCGCCCGGCCATTCTGCTCAACGGAGAGTGGGACTCGCGGCGGCAGGACGAAAATGTCTGGCACAAAACGCACATTCCCGGCGCCTGTGCGCAGCAAACGGAAATATTTTTTCGGCGATCTTTTTCCGTTGACAGCGCTCTGGCCAACTGTCATTTTCGGCTCGTGTGTTACGGCATCAACAACTACTGCGAAATTTTTGTCAATAATAAATTTATCGGTAGCCACGCCGGAAGCTACACGTCATTTTACATCGACATCCCTGAAAATTTCATTTCTGTCGGGAGAAAAAATCTAATAGAAATCAAAGTCGACACCCGTCTGAACAACAAAAACACGCTACCGCTCAAGTATCAATTCGACGGTTTGCGCTACGACGGCGGAATCATTCGCGAAATTTATTTGTTGGCGCTGCCGCGACGCTCTCTCTCGACAGACATCGAATATTCGCTCAACACCGATTTTTCCGAATGCACCCTCAACATTTCTCTGGACGTCAAAGACTGGCAACAACGTCTCGTTTTTTCGCCCATTGAGCAGAAACGCTCGCCTTCACTCAGCTATTTCATCGAAATTTTCGACCCGCTTTCAGGAGCGCGCATTAAACGCCAGTTCGGTAAATTTTCGGCTGACGAAGACCTGGCATTTTCCCGGCTGACAGAAAAAATCGTCATCAAAAATCCCCGGCTGTGGAGCCCGGAAAAGCCAAACCGCTATCGCATTTCCGTCAAACTTTTCAATGGCAGGAAAGTGATCGATGAATTTGACACTTCTCTCGGATTTCGTCAGTTGGATTTTTTTAATGGCAACATTTTTCTCAATGGCCAACAATATTTTCTGCGCGGCATTAACTGGGCAGAAAATTACGGCGAGAGCGGGATTATTTTCAATTTTGACGAAGCCGTGAAACGACTCCTTTCCGTCAAACGGCTCAACGCCAACGCGGTGCGCGTACCGCTTTTTCCGCCTCATCCGCAAATTGTCGGGCTCTGTGACAGTCTCGGTTTGTTTTTATTGGAAGAAATTCCCTTGAAAGCCGTTCCCAGCCGACTGTTTTCTTCGGAAATTTTTATCACGCGCATTCGCGATTATTTGACAGAAGCCATGGACCGCGATGCAAATCACGTATCTTTATTTGCAGTGGGCGTCAGCAGCGGATATTTGAGCGGAGACGATGAAGCGCAGCCATTCATTGAAAAAATCTATCCCATTCTCAGCCAGCCGAATCACCCCTATTTTTATTTCACTGCGCTGCCGCCGCAATTGAAAAATCCCTATTTGCCAGGATTAATTGCCGGAATTTCTCTGATTCGATACAATCCTTACAGCATAAAAAATTTGCTGCAAAAATGGCTCACTCAACGACTCAACGCGCCGACCATCGTGACTGATTTTGGCGCGCCGAAATACAAATTTTTCGACAACGACCAGGATTCTGTTTTGTACGAAAAATATCAGTCCGCGCAAATCGTGCAGTCATATCAGACCATTCGCTCCTTCGCTGAAATTGACGGCTGTTTTATCACCTCCCTCTTCGATTTTAAAAAAAATTACGCCTCATCGCTGCCAGGCGATTTTTCTGACGCCTATTTGCGGCCTTTTGGCTTGATCAACAGTAACAACCAGAGCCGTTTCGCTTTCAAAACAGTCAAAGATTTGTACACCACCGGCGACGCGGTTTACAATCCGGGAATTACAATTTTTACCGGACAGGTCAATTTTTTCATCATCGCCGGACTGGGACTGATTTTGATTTTTCTGTTCGTGGCGCACAATCGCCGCTACTTTCGCGACAATCTCAAGCGCAGCTTTGTCCACCCGCACGGATTTTACACGGACATCCGCGATGGCAGAAAAATACCTCTTTCTCACACACTGCTTATCGCCCTGTTTTCGTCTGCCAGCTACGGATTGATTCTTTCGTCGTTCAGCTTTTTCTTCAAATCCAACGCGATTGTCGATCATCTGCTCACGCTGATTTTTTTCTCTCCGACGATGAAAGAGGTCGTCGTCAGGCAAATCTGGCGCCCCGAGATTTCTTTTGTTATTCTTACCGTGGGCATGATTTTCTATTTTCTGCTCTTCGCGTTTGCTTTTCGCCTTGTGGCTTTCCTATTTCGAAAACGAACAAAACTTGGCAGGATGATCGCGCTTTCGTTTTGGGTGGGAAACATTTACATTTTTCTGCTACCAGCGGGCATGATCGCCTATCGGCTGCTTGCTTTCTCTCATCTGCGAATTGGTCTTTTTGCGCTGCTGGCGGCGTTTGATTTGTGGTACATTTTTCGCGCCATCCGAGGGCTGCGCGTCGTTTTCATGATGCCGGGCTACAAAGTTGCTGCGATTTTTTTCATTCTCACCGGATTGACGCTCATCGCGCTGATTCACTTCCTGCAAATTCACAGCGGATTCTGGGATTATCTTTGCTATTACTTGCAAATCTACCGCGGTTATTTTCACTTTCATTTTTGAAATTTGATTAATTTGCCGCCGATACGATTATTTGCCCGTGTTCGGAAACTTTGTGTTTTTAAATGAGTTTATCAAGTCAGTACTATTTTCATAAAATAAAATTTGTCTGATTTAAGCGCACAAATCGAGGAAAATATTATTGTTTTCTGAAACGAAAAATAGCGGGGCGATTGTGCTCACCGCCATTTTTTTCGCTTTTTTTTGCAGCCATGCTCCCGCATTTGCAAACACGAACAAACAAAATTCGGACGTGGATGCGAATCTGCAAAAATTTGAACAACGGCTCTGGTCAGGAACGCATTTGTCCGCAAAAGAGTTTGACTCAATCTGTTCGCAGTTGAACAGCGCACTTGCAACAGAGATCAACCGCCCACAAAGAGCGACATTTTCAGAGAAAAGTTTGAATTATCTGGAGAAATTGAAAACTTTCAGAACGATCAAACTTTTTTACCAGACCGATCTTTTCCAACAGCGGCTGAAAAAACACCGCGACTTTTTGGCGCAAACTTATCAATTGGCCGCGGACTGGTTTGATTTGATCAAACGTGGGCCCGAGCTTCAGCCCGTTGAATACAATAATTTGACAAAAAAAGCGCAGCGGAGTTTCACCGCCGCGGTGGATTCGGCAAAAAAGATCGACCCGTTGCTGGTCAATTTTCTCGTTTGGCAAAAGCCGGTCACCGCGCGGCAGTTGCAACAAAATCTGAATTCACGAGAGCTGATTCTGGACTATTGGCTGCACAACGACTCGCTCGCTGCGTTTTTCGTGAGCGCGGATTCGGTCGGCGTGCGGAGCTGGCAGATTGAGCCGGGTCAATTTACCGACGCGCTTCAGGCTTTTGACTCCACGCTGTTCGATCAAAAAGATGTGCTGGATTTGAAATTTGACGCTGAGAGCGCTTATTATTTGTATCGGCTGCTCATTCGGCCGCTCAAAGCAGAACTTTTCGAACGCAGCAGACTCGTAATCATTCCGGATTCGCCATTTTTGAACCTGCCGTTCGAGTGCCTCATTTCGCAACCGGCGGACAGCACCAAGCAGACAGAGGTGCTTTACAAAGAGTATCGGTTCATGAAATTTCTGATTAAAAAATTTAGCATAAGCTACAATTTGTCTCTTTCGGCGCTGGATCCGGAGCTGCAAAATATGCGCGATCAGACAAAATTGGGAAGGCGACTGCTGACGATGAGTGAGCCAGATTTTCCCGTAGAAAATGATTCGCTGGGGAATGCGTTGCCGCCGCTGCTCTGGCTCGATCATTCGCCGTACGTGAACGATGAAATTCGCCGCGTTTCCCGGCTTTTGTTTCGCCACGACAACGTGCGTGGCAACGAAGTGACGATGGACTATTTGAAACAGCGCGCGGCGGACTATCGCTGGATTTATCTCGCGCAACTCGGGCTGCTGAATAACAAACAACCGTTGCAATCCGGACTCATGATATCAGCAAGCCAAAACGGCTCGGCAGATGAGGATTACTGGCTCACGGTGAACGATGTTTTTCAAATCCCATTCCGCGCCGATATGGTCACGTTGAGTGCGACAATTTTTTACCCCAAAGTTGTCAAAAACGCCCGTCCCGGAATTGTGGCGCTGCCGCAGGCTTTTTTGCTCGCCGGAAACAAATCCGTTCTGTACAGCCTCTGGCACGTGCACAGTATTTCCACCAGCGAGTTCATGTCCAAATTTTATTGGGAATTAAAATACAAACGGCAGCACAATACAGTGGCGCTACGCGGCGCAAAATTGGCTTCCATGCGCGACACTTTCGATTTTCTCGATCAGAAAATTTCCCGCGCCCATCCCTATTTTTGGGCGGGATTTCGGCTCATCGGCAGCCCCTACGTCAGCTCGCCGTCAAACGCAAAAATTCCGCCGTGGGGAGTAGTCATCATTGTTTACGTTGCGTTGCTCATCGTCGGCGGAATTATCACGAGAAAAACATTGGCAAAAAAATAATTATTTTATGAAAAAAAGCGCAACGGACACTTCTGCGAAACCGGTACTCGTTGTCACGGCAGGACTTATTTTTCGCGGCGAAAAATTTCTCATCACGCAAAGGCCCGTCGGTGATCCCTTTGCCGGCAAGTGGGAATTTCCCGGCGGCAAGAGACGCGATGGCGAAACGTTGGAAAATTGCCTCGCACGCGAAATTCGCGAAGAGTTGAATATTAAAATTGACGTACAAAAGCATCTGACAACGGTCAATCACGAATACCAGAATTTTTTCATTCAATTGCACGTTTTTCGCTGCCTTCACATTTCCGGAACGCCGCAGCCAGATCAGAATCAAAAATGGGAATGGATTTCAGCGGACAAATTACGCGATTTTGATTTTCTCGAAGCGGATCGCGTGGTGATTGAAAAATTGAACAAATCAGGTGACAGCAATTTCAAATTATTTTGAGTATTGGTGCTCATTTTTTCCGAATTCGAAAAATAAATCAAACTGAAAAATAAAATCTTATGGAATCTTTTAGTCTGACATTTTCCGAATCAGTATTTCTATTCATTTTGCTCGCCATTTTGAGCGTTGGCTACAGCATTTACGTGTATCGCCGCACCAATCCGCCGGCGCCGCGCTGGCTGCGCATTCTTTTGACTTCCCTGCGGGCGCTGGCGCTGTTGCTCATTGCATTTCTCATTTTCGAGCCGCTGCTCAATATTTCCTACATCCGCAAAGAAGCGCCTGTCGTTGCCGTGCTTCTGGATCAATCTGCGAGCATGTCTCTCGGCGACCATGCCGAGTCACGTGGTGAAGCCGCCAAAAAAATCCTGCGGGATCCGCTTTTTCGAGAAAATTCTTCAAAAATTCAGTTCGACTATTTTGGCTTTTCCGTGAATTTGACTCCCTTCGGCACGGATACACTGGATTCGCTGCAATTCACCGGCGAGGCGACAAATTTGACAGAAGCCATCAGAAAAATCAGCGAGCAATATGTCGACAAAAATTTGCAGGCGCTCATTCTGCTCAGCGACGGCATTTTCAATTCAGGAGAGAATCCGAATCGTATCGCCGAAGACCTGGGACTGCCCATTTTTCCCATCTCCGTGGGAGAACCAACCGAGCAAAAAGACATTGTCGTCAGCAACATTTTAACCAACCAGGTAACCTACGTGAAAAATAGAGTTCCGGCGGACGTGACGATTTTCGCGCGCGGCTTTGATCGACAAAAAATAAAAGTCAATCTTTTCGACGGCAAAAAACTCATCGACAGCAAAACCATCCGCGTCGGCAATCCGCCGGAGACTAAGCTGCGGCTTTATTTCACGCCTGAAAAAGAGGGGTTGCGAAAATATGTGGTGCAAACGCCGGCGCTGAAAAATGAATTGACTGAGCTCAACAATAGCAAATCCTTTTACGTGAAAGTTTTGAAAAGCAAAATGAAAATTTTGTACTTGTGTGGGGGGCCTGATCCCGATTTTTCTTTCATCAAACGCGTGCTGCAAGCCGATCCGAACACTCAAGTGGATTATTTCATTGCGAAAAAAGGCGCCGGGTTTTATCAGAACAAATCTTTCCCGCCATCTGATTCATTGAAAAAATATGATCTTTTTGTGCTGCACAATTTTCCGCCGCGGAAATACAAAACTGCTGCTGTGGCGCAAATCCAACAATTTCTGAAACACGCTTCCACTCCGCTGATGCTCATTTGGGGAAACGGCATCAACGATTTCATGCTGGCTTCGCTGTCGCCGTATTTACCGATGAAATTGCCGCTGAACCGCAGCAAGGAGCAGGCGACGCTCGTTAAGCTCAGTGAAGCCGGAAAAACTCATCCGGTCACCCAGATCGCGGACAATGAATTTGAGAATCAAAAAATCTGGGACGAATTGCCACCGGTTTATTATTCGTTCAATTCAGCGAAAATTAACCCGGGCGCATCTGTGCTGCTGACGGCAGAAAAGAAATCTATTTTTCAACTTAATCGTCGAACCAAACCAATCCCGCTGTTGCTGACACAAAAATTAGGGCAGCAAAAATCTCTTGCTTTGCTCGCTTACGGCGTCTGGCGCTGGGATTTGCTCATGTGGGGCATCGGGAAAGACAATCGCGCGTTTCGCCAACTGCTGAACAATTCCATTCGCTGGCTGGTGAACAAAGAGGACACCAAGATCGTGCGCATCTATCCGACGCAGGAAATTTTCCACGGCGGACAGGCTGTTTCCTTTGCGGCGCAGATTTACACGCCAAATTACGACCCGCTGGACGGCGCCGACGTTCGCGTTCAGGTGAGAGACAGTTTGGGGCGGGAATTTTCCGTTCAATTAAACCCGGTTGGCGAGGGAAAGTACGAAGCGTCGCTGGAGCCGCTGCCCGGCGGAGATTATTCCTATCGCGGGATCGCCAGTTTTCAGAATCGCCAGCTCGGCACGGACAGGGGACAATTTTCCGTGGAAGATTTTAATCTGGAATTTTTGGAAACGAAAATCAATCAAGCGGCGCTGCAACAATTAGCTTTCAAAACGCACGGGGAATTTATTGCCGATTCGGCGCTTTCTTTGCTCAAAGAAAAACTCAATTTTCAGACAAGAGAAATCAGGGTTTCGCGTCAATGGCAATTATGGCATCAACTCATTTTTCTCATCATCGCTGTCGTCTTGCTCGCGGTCGAATGGTTCCTGCGAAAAAAATTCGGGATGCTTTGATTTTTTCGTCACCAAATAAATCATCCCCGCTTCGATGAACGCGGCAAGCAAAAGTAAAATGAGAATCACAAAAAAATACAAATCCAGCGAATAATGATATTGTGCTATTGCGGCTTCTTTTGTTTTTGCGGCTGCCAGAGCTAATTGCATTCCGGCAGTCGCACTCAGCCACACGGCAGGCAATTCAAAAAAGGCGTGAGGCGACAAAAAAAGCGTAACTGCGATCGCCATTCCGCCGGCTTCTTTTCGGGCAATGATCCCGACATTCAACCCCAGCCAGAATGTAAAAATGAACGGCAAAACTACGCCGAAACCGGACAAAATATTCAGGAACGAAGAAATTGAGTTGAAAAGAAAAATAAAAATTGCCAGCGTAAAAAAAGAGGGTTTTTTGCGCAGAAATTGCTCCAATTTCCCCCACATCCAGAGCGGATATGCCATGAGAAACTTGATTGAAAATTTCACTACGGGCGATGCGAGAAAGAAACCGATGAAAAACAGGGAAACTGCCAGCAAAAATAACCGTTTGTCAACTGCACCAATCAGATCAAGCCAATTTTTCGCCATAAACGCCCGCAGCCAAATTATTCGATTCGCACCAGCTTGAAATCGCCGCTGCCGGATTTGTCCTCAAAAATGAACCGTCGTTGCAGTTGCTGATAGTACCAGATTTCGTACGGCGGCAGATCAATCTCGTCCATTCGCCGGTCCACTTGTGTGGGAGGCCCATATTTGACGTAAATTTTTCCGCGATCAGTCTGCCAGCCTTCAATGTTCAAGCCGTGAACCGAAAAATAATTATTGGCAAATTCCACGCGTCGCGTGAACTCTTCTAATAGTTCGTTCCGCTCAGTTTCCGGCGTCGGATCGCGTTTTTTCCAATATTTTTGAAAATAAGCTTTGCGCGTGCTATCAGAAGCGTTTTTTAAAAATTTATAATCGTCGCCGGGTATGTATTCCCGCATCGTCCTGAGCATCATGCTGGTATTCATTTTCGCAAGAGACGCATTTCGCCAGACGGCAGAAAATTGAATCGATAAATTTTTAGCGATTTTGCCCTGCGAGACATAAACCATTAATGTGTATTGACCGGTAGAGTCGATAAATTTGCTCAAATCAATCAGGTAAGGAATGCGTTTGCTGTTCGGTATAAAGGACTGTTTTTTAAGCGCGATTCGTTTTTTCTCACGGTCAAAAATTGAATAGCGAAGCAGCAGGCTGTCGGTCAAACTTCGCGGATAAATTTCAAAATATGCCCAGAAAGCCGAATCAGGGTTGAAGAAACGCCTCGTGACGTTAACATCAATGATGTTGATCCCGGTCGAGTCAATTTCAATTTTATCGGCGAATACAATATCGCTGATAAAAGCCTCCCGCGTCAAAAATCCCTTCACCGCTATCTTTTTCTCCCGATGCAGGCTTTTTTGCGTATCCTCGTCGGTCAAATTAATCAGCAACCGATATTTTCCGGGACGAACATAAAATGAAAATCGATGGCGATTGGATAGTTTGCGGCTGTTCGTCTCCTCAAATTCTTTGACAGCAATACTTTCGTACGCGGATTTTTCATCTACCAGATTATCTTTGCGGTCGAATAATGAAACCACCAAATCATAGCGTGCGGAAAAACCTCCTGTTCGTTTTTTGACAAATTGAAGAATATCATTAGCAAAGACCACTTCAATATTCAATCGGCTCATTTCCGGATCCTTTTCCGATCTGAATTCAGACACGTGGTAAAGAAACAAGCCGGGGCCAAACATGTCCGCGTTTTTTTTGAACCCCAATCCCCGAGGCAAAATTTGACTAAAACCAACAGTTGCCAATAAGAGTAAATTTATTAAAAACGTCCAAAAAATTTGCTTCAATTTCATTTTCTCTCTCAGATCATTTTTTGTCATTGACTTATTAGTTTAGTTTAAAAATCTGGTATTTTCAAAAATGTCAACAAAGCAAGTTGCGGCTTCAATTAAATCAATTGTGCGCGTATCACTGTGGTTCGATAATTATCAAATTTTTGTCTTGGTAGAACAGACTCGTTTGTTCTATTTTATTATCAAAATTCAGGCCCGATGGAAAAGTAATAATAGGGCCCGTGGGTATAGTTTGCCCAATCAGAGTTCCACGCCACGTCAAAACGCAGCACAAACATGCCCAGATTCATTCTTGCGCCGACACCGTAGCCGAAAAAGATATCTTTCAACGCCGGTATTCGGCTCGGTCCGGTTGCGTCTGCGCCGCGGAAATTATTGTCGTACCACGCAGAGCCGATGTCGGTGAACAGCGCACCGCGAACATTCTGGAATCCGATTCCCAGAGGCCATCCCATGAGAAAATAACGAATCAATGGAAATCTGAATTCAACATTGTTCAGGAAAAATCTGTTCCCCACGCGCTCGTAGTAATAGCCGCCGCGCATGGGAAGCTCAAATGTGCTAAAATAGATATCCTCCAGATTCCGCACGCGCAACCCGCCGCTGGTCTTGTAATTTAACCAGCCCGACGTACCGCCGAGAAAAAACTGCTGCGGTTGCTTGCCGCCGCTGGCGCCGCCGGTGAGACGAAAAACGAGATTATAGTCTTTGCCGATTTTAATATATTTGCGGTAATCCATTTTCAAAGTCAAGAAATCAATTCCATTGCTGCCAAGAGCCGGACTGTAGCGCACATCAAACGCGTAACGATTTCCGTTTACAGGTCCGGTGTAGCCCCAAAGAACCGTGTCGTTGACGTAAGAGAGATCCGCCAGCAATAAATTTCTCGTCTCATTTGGCAGCCAGGGAACATTGATGTAATCCCGCTCAATGGAAATCCAGGAGAGAGCGCCGTCGAGTCGGTTATATTTAGAAAACGGATGTGAGATATAAGTATTGACGCCGTAATTTCTGTCGCGCACCCAGCCGATTCCGTAATCCCAGATGTAAAAATAATAGGCGTAATGAAATGCGCCGATGCCAAAATCCGTTTTGTGCGGCAAATAAAAATAGGAAAACTGATAATTGGAATTTCGCAAATCATAAAAAAGATTGGTGTAAATATTCAGCCGATGATTTCCCAGCACATCCGACAATGCGATTTGCGTCATCCCTTGCAAGCCAAAAAATTGATCGTACTGCGCGTTGCCGTAAATCAAATCCGGTGAAAATTTGACGCGATATTTATTGACTTTGTAGTCGCCGTTCAGCGTATACTGCGTCGAATCGAGAAAAACCGATTTTTTTTCTTTCGCCGGTTCAATCTGTCCTTTTTTAAAATTATCGTCAAACACAAAATGTGTGAATTGTTTTTTCTCTTTGACCAATGGTTTCTTTTCAAGACCAGGCGCCCAAACCAAAGGCCTCTTTTTTCCGCGTCTGGAAATGGGATGTTGGCTAATGAAATTTGTTTCTTTCAGCACCACGTCGCCGGGCTTTACTGACAATGGATTTCTCAGTAAATAAACGTCATATCCGCCCTTGTAAAACGAAGTGAACGCAATCTTCTTTTCATCTCCGTGCCAGCTCAAATTGAAAATTCCAGTAACCACGTTGGTAACCGGGAAATCAATACCGCTTTCCAGATCGTGAATATAGATGTTGGAAATGCCGCACTGATCGCTGGTATATGCCAACTTTTTCCCGTCGGGCGAAAACACCGGCGACGCCTCCAGACCGCTGGTATCAGTGATGCGCGTAATTTTACCGCTTGCCACGTCAATCAGGTAAATGTCTTTTTGCGAAAAATCTTCGCGGGAGATTTTAAAATCATCCGGCAGGCGCGCCATATCCGTCATGTCGCCGCGATCGCTGACAAAAGCAATCGTTTTGCCATCCGGCGACCACTGGGGCTGCAAATCGCTGAACACATCATGCGTAACCTGACGCAATTTTTTTGTTTTCAAATTGTAAACATAAATATCGCCCTGACCATTCTGTATGCCCATGAAAGCGATTTCATTTCCTTTAGGCGACCAACTCGGAGTAAAAACGCCGTCCAAATCAAATTTCAACTGTTTTACAATTTTTTTCTTTTTCACATTCACGAGGTAAAGCGCATCACGGGCGCCTGCCTTGGCGGCAAAAACAATAAATTTGGAATTGGGCGACCAACTCAATCCGGCGCGCAGCCAGTGCAACTCTTCCAAATTGGGCGTCTGCTGCCCCCCGACTAATTTGGAAATAATTTTCCCGTTGATGGCGCTCATCAGGTAAATATCAAAATAGCCGGATTTGTCAGATAAAAAAGCAATCTTGTCCCCTTTTGGCGACAACGCCGGCCCGCTATTGACAAAATTGCTCCACTTTTTATGATCCGTGAGACGTTTTCCGATTTCTTCGGGCTCTTTTCTGTCGGCAATGTCGGGCCAATATTCGCGTTTCAAATACAAATGCCATTTTTCCGTCAATTCTTTGGTGTCGACGCCGATGCTCTGCTTCAAACCGCGGCTCATACTCTTAGTTACTTTCACTTTCCCCAACAATTCGCCGATCTTTTCGCCGCCGTACTTGTCAGCCAGATAGTACAATACTGACTGACCGCCTTTGTAAGCCATAAACCCGTACAAATAATCCACCGGGGGCACATATTCGTTCAGCGTGGCGTCGCGCATAAACATGTCGCTTTCCGTGTCCCAGCCGCGACTCTCGTATTCCGCCAGCCCCTCAATCAGCCACAGCGGCAATCGCAAGCGCGCCATGCCGGTGATGATCGACTGCACGCCGGCGCCGTAAACCATCTGCATCATGACCGCATGAGTCAATTCGTGATGTACGACGTGACGAAAACTTTCCCATTCGCCCTCAAAAGGAACCACGACGCGATTTTTAAAAAATTCTGTAAAACCGCCAACAGACTCTTCGGGCGGACTCAGATCGACATTTGTTTGTTCGAAGTCATTGTGGCTGTTGTGGACGATGATGGTAATTCTCTTGGTGAGGTCGTAGCGGAAATCTTCTTTCAATTGCTGATAACTGGCCTCGGCAATTTCACCGGCAAACTCGGCAATGCTTTTCCCCCCCTCTGTGAAATAAACATCAAAATGCTCGGTCTGCAAATACTTCCAATGAAAATATTCGTATTGGACTTTATTTTTCCCGAAATATTGGCCGAACAAGGCTCCCGGCAGAATAATAAAAACCATGAATATATATCCAAAATAGCGCCTCATTGCTTCACTCCTTGCACTAATAATGATTTTTATGCAACTTTCTTCAAAGAAATTCCACTTTTTTTATTCAACGACATCAGTTTCAAATTGTTCAAATTAACGAATGCGTAACAACTCAGCAACAAAAAATACGCCGCAGAGACTTTTGAGTAATTACGTCCGTAAAATTCGATTATTTTCCGCTTCCAACTCCACAAAATCCTAAAATTCAGATGTGAAAAAATTTAGCTTTTTCCTTTCGGAGAAGACGTTTTTTTGCCTGAATTTCCGGAACCGGTTCTTCCGGATTTCGATTGCCCTGATCCGGGATGCTGAATCCTCGGCGCTCGCGGCGGATTTTTCAGTCGGCTTTGCGGCCGCTTCATGGGAATTTTTTCATATTTTTTTCCGTCACGAAGGGGCAGACGATTCTTAATCTGATTTCTCTCCGGGTGTTTGACGCGATCGGACTCAATGGTTTTAATCAAAGAACGCGCTATCTGGCTCATATCTTTGTCTCCGTTGTTGGCAATCTGGCGCAGACCGGGCAGCGCGCGCTGATCGTTCAATTTGCCCAAACTCAATGACGCTTGATATTTGATCGTTTTGTCCCGCGAATGGACTCTGTCAACGAGATAATTCAAATATTTCCGCTTCCCGCGATTGGCTAATCTTTCCGCAATGCCGATCTGCTGCACTTCAGCGTCGTCTACCCAGGGACTTTTAGGATATTTTTCCTTCAGGCGATTGTAGCGCTGGAATGATTCATCGTAGCGATTTTCCCTTTCCATGATGTACGCCGACCAAAACTCCGCGTCGTCTTCGTATTTGCTTCCCGGAAATTCCTTTTTCAGCTTGTCGAATAAATCCAGCGCCTTTTTGTATTCGCGCTGGTGCATCAGCTTTTTTGCCTGATAATAGTATTGAAATCCGTCCTGCGCCCACAACGAAGACAAAAAGAAAATCCCGCAAATCGCCGATAGAAACATCAATGATTTAAATTTCATTCTATGCCGCCCTTCTTTGCTTCAAAATTTGGCTAAATTGTTACAAAAAATAGTTACGCAAAAATTTATGAGTTAATAGTTTCGAGTTTTTTTGAACATTTAGAAATTCTCACACTAAAATCTCTGCATTGCGGCGAAAAAGTGACCGTCACCCGTTTGTCCGCAACGCGAAACCCGTCAAATCCCGCGCTGCTCGACCGTGTTAATTTCCAGCAAAATATGAGAATCTTTGATCTGGCTTCTCACGTGTTGCAGCATTTCATTCAAACTTTCATCTTCCGCATTGCACAAATCCAAGAAAATCAATTCAATTTCATCAATCAAATTTGCCAACGCCGGATCTTTCAATTCCTCGGCGCGTTCCCGACACAAAACTGTTTTTTGCAACAAGCGACGGTAAATTGCCAACTCTTTCATCGAAGAAATCATTTGCGCGTCTTCCGCCGGGTTGGTGTTCGCCACATCCAGCAAAATCATCTCCGTTTCCTGCAAATAATGCTGCAAAAGCTGATCGGAAACGTTCGCGGCGATCATCTGATTGGCGTTACTGGTTACCGAAACAGGGGCCTGCGGCTGGAAAAAGAATAGCCGTCCCAGCAGAACGCCGATCACCAACATCGCTGCCGCCTGCGCCAGTCTCATCGACAACGACGGAGTGACGAAAAAATCTTCCAGCCATTCTTGCAGCCGCCATCTCAAGCTCAGTTTCGGATAAAAACTATTTTTCAGCGTCTTTTGGTAATTCTCAAGAATATTTTTCTCGGGCTGATCCCGCCGCATCTTTTTTATGACCGGAATTGTACCCTCAAATTGTTGCAGCCGCATCTGACAAATGTCGCAGTTGTTCAGATGTTCCTCAAACTTTTTCCGCGCTGCGCCATCCATTTCATGAAAAACAAAGTCCACGATGAGGTTTTGCCTGGGACATTCTCTCATTTTTCTTCCTTTAGTTTTTTTCTCAACTTTATCGTCGCCCGCAAAATATGACCGCGCACGGTCACGGCGTCGCAATGCAGAATTTCCGCGATTTCGGCCGTTGTTTTTTCGTGGAAATATTTCAACACAAATGCCGCGCGCTGCTGCGGCGGCAATTGTTCGGCTAACTCCCGAATTAATTTACTCAAATCCGCTCGCTCAATTTTCTCGGCTACGCTCTGCCCTTTTTCCGGCAAAGTGTCCATCACTTCCACTTCTTGCTCGTCGTGATAAGCCGGTTGATTCAAAGAAGACGCCTGTCGCCGTTTTTTGCTGCGCTGAAAATCTATCGCGGCATTGGCAGTAATTCGGTACAACCAGGTGGAGAAAGCGGACTTTTCCTGAAATGCGTTGATATTTTTGAACGCCTGAAAAAATGCGTTCTGCGCCACATCCTGTGCATCGGTGTAATTTCCCACCAGATCATAGGCCAGGTAGAGTACTTTTTTCTGATAGCGCCGAACCAGCCTGCCGAATGCTTTGCTGTCGCCCATCTTCGCACTTTTGACTAATTTCGCGTCCGGATCTTTTTTCATTTCTACAATTAAGACGAAAATTAATGACTGTTCGTTTACTTTGCGACTCTTGGAAAGGAAAATATATTTTGTACGTTTTTATTATAAAAAAATTAGAGAGTTATCGCTACAACACAATCCCAAAAATGATTGTTTGTCTTGCGTCGCTTTTTCATTCCCAGGTTTTCTCGGAAAATTCCTGATTTTAGCTAACGCCGGATAACTGACACCGCATTTCGTCACTGGGAAGACGTTTCCAGCGAAGAAAAAATTATCTGCAACGGAATGCGCGCCAATTCGATTTTACCGCCACTCAGATTCAGCGGAATCAGTTTCGCGAAAAAACTCCCCTTGACAAGATGAATCGTAGGGTACAAATTATCGTGTTTAATTTCCACCGACACCAGCTTTGGTTTGTAACCCCACTTGAGCAGCCTTCGCGTGTCTTGAATGCTCTTGTCCGTTTGCTGCGGATCCAAAGATTGCAGCATGTTGTCAGTAAATTTGACGCCGATTTTTGTGACGTAAAGAAAGCCGGACAATTCGAGATATTCTGCCGGATCAACGCCTTTGCCGTTCAATTCCAGTGTCATGTCCAATTCCGCGGATTCTTCCTCCAGGCGTCCGGCCGGCAGCAAGCGCGATGAATTGAGCCGGGCGACATTTGCTTTAACCAGCCACTGGATATTTTCCGGCGTCCCGTCCGCGATGTTTACGAAAATTTGTCCGGAAACATTTCCGCCATAAATGTCCGCCTGAAAATTCGGAATTTCAATTTTTTCGTTTTTGATTAAAATATCGCTACGGAAATTTTCAATCAAATAATTCATTGCCCGGACGGATTTGATGGTCAGTACGGACTGATTTTTCTCATCAGTCAAATAGTAAGGCCGAAAAACATCGTAAAAAAATTTATGAGCGCTGTTGACTTTATTCGTGCCGGATTTTGCGGAAATGACTGTTCCGTTGACCATGTCAAGGGCTTCTGCAAAGTTGATCCGGCCGGCGAGGGAGTCAATTTGCAGCAGATCTGCGTAAAAAATGTCCAGCCAGTCAGTTTGCACGGAGCCACCGACGCGAAGCTCGTCTCCGGCGATTTGCATGTCATTTTTCAAAGACAGCTTTCCGCACAGCGCCAGATCATCGTTCAAAAGTCGCGTTGTATCGCCTTCTGAATTAAAGGCAAAGAACGAACGAAATTTTCCCTTCATCACGCCGGACAAACTGTCGAGCGCGCCGGCTGCTGTTAATTCCATCTTCCATTGCGGAATTTCCAGACGTGCGGAGTCCACAACGATTTGTTCGGGCGAAGGCATGTGTAATTTCGTCGTCAATTGAATCCCCTCCACCGGCTTATCCTGTACGCCGATGAGTACCAGGCTGTCCACATTAATCGCGCCGGCTGCTGACGATGAGAAGCCGTTGGAATGAAAACTAAAATGGGAGTTAATTTTCCCCACGGAAATAAACTGCTCCGGATAATCGAAGCCGCCATTGAGAAAAACATCGCCGACGACAATCATTGCAGAATCTCCTTCAGCGGACAAATCAAAGTCAGAATGGGCGATCAGACGCGTCTTCCCGCGAATGCTGAGCCCGCTCAATTCTTCAGTCAAAATTTCCGGCAGCGCGCGCCATAAACGGGAATGTTTCACAATCAAACTGTCGACAGTCAATTTCAAGCGGGGTGAGTCCGTCAGCGCCAGTTCGCCGGAGAAAAACATATCAGCAAAATCACCGACCGTCAGCGTCGACGGGTTGAGACGAATGAGTTGAAAAGCCGTGTCCGCGGAGAAAAGCAGTCGTCCGTCAGCTTTTAGCGGAGAAAAAGTCAGATTTTCCGGCTCGGAAATCACTTCCAACTCGCCGGTTTTCATCTGTAAATTTGCCACGATGGAATCCAGCGAAGACGCCGTCACTTGCAAAGCGACGCTTGCATTTCCTGCTGCGGCTTCCTGCGTCAGTTTCCCCAGAGAAAGACTGTCGCTTTTCAGGTTCAACGTCGCCAGAAATTTGTTGAAATTGTCGCTGGCTTTGACGTCAATTGCCAGCGTCAGCGGCGAGTCGAACACATTACCGATTCTCAATTTTCCGTTCACCGTGTCGGGCAAAAAATTTGCATTCAAATGCCCATAAAAATCCGCTGTGATTTTCTCCGCAGAATAGGCGACGGTGTCCGCCAGAGAAAAAATTTGTGCCGCGTTGAATTTCAAATTAGCGCGCGCGTCTTGCATGTTCCCCGCTTGCACTGTCCCGGTGGCAAAAAACTCGACGTTGAGATTTTCAACTTTGGTGAGTGGCTGCGCTTGTTCAAACGAAAAATTCAGCAGGTTAAGCGCCGCCCGAAATTGCAGCGCGCTGTCCGGCGTGGTCGCCGTTGGATTGCCGCGAAATTTTGAGCCCAAAAACGAGAGGCGACCTGCGAATTTCAGTCCCTCTAATTGTTCGCGGAGCGAATCTGGCAAAAAGGGAACGAACGAGGTAAACAATCGCTCCAAGTTAGCATCGCTACGCACAACTTTCAAATCAAAAAACGGCGCCTTAAATGCCTGACGAATTTTACCAGTGAGTTCAACAACTGTTTCTTGACCCAGAGCAAAATCGAGTTGCTGTACCTGAAAGTCACCGGACCTGGCATTTCCCTGCAAATTCAGACCAAGGGAAAAAACCTGCGGTAGAGGAAAATTTACCCAATCAAATGAATCCTGTGTCTTTTTTCGGAAACGGGCGCGCGCATCCGTCACGGAAACGGCAGCCGTTGCGGAAAATGTCTCCAGACTGTGAACTTTTGCGCTGAGGTTCGCTCGTAGCTTCGCCTGATATTCCGCCGCCGATCCGGTGTTTTTATTTTCAATGAAAATATTCCACGGCTGGTCATCCGACTGAAGAACGATTTTGGTGCGCACCTTTTTCTCAAATTTTTTTGAAGAAAATTTTGGGAGAAAAGTTTCGCTCACGGTGAGAGACACACCGCCGGAGCGCAGGACAATGTGTGAGTCTCGCTGGGCAACATCAGCTTGCACAACTAAATTTTTCAGAGCAATCTCTTTGACATTCAAAGTGAAAGGCAATTGCCCCGGGGAAGTGTCCGCTGCCGCAGTGTCCATCGCCGTGGTGTCCGCGGCAAAAATGTCGTCAAAATTCCACGCGCCGCTGCTGTCCTGAACCAGGTGAAAAACCGGGTGGTCAAACACAATTTTGTTGACTTGCAGCTCCATTTTCAGCAGCGCCGGCAGAAAATAGCGCAGTTCCAATTTGTCAATGTGAAAAAATAGCGCCGAGTCCGAAGGCGTATTTTGCCCGTCTGATTTCTCGTAGATGTTTACATTCGACAACATCAGGCCTTTGAAGGCGTTGAAAGAGACAGCTTCAATTTCCACTGCTCTGCTGGTGGCAACGGATAAATTATCTCGGATGAGCGTTCTGATTTTTTCCGGTGAGAAAACCTTGGTCAGCACTAACAGCGCGATCAAAATCAGGGTGAGGAAAACGATTGCCGCGTGAACTGCAATGTAGGCAATTTTTCTGATCATAGAAAAATGATCTCATTTAGTTCAGGGCTTGACTCCGTGAAACCGAAGTCAAGCCGAATCTGCAAATTTTCTTTTCATAATATAATAAAATTTTTGACTAATGCAAATACAATTCTCCGCTGAACCGAAAATTTTCTCCCAATTTCTGCCGCAAATCTTCAGGCGTTGCGGCAAACAGCGGACTGATTTCGATTTTTCCTTTGACATTATTTTTCTCGTCAAATTCGACTTCGTAACCCGCTCGCTGCAGCATCCGGGCGTAATAATTCATCAAATCTCTGCGAGCGGTCTTCGGCGTGTTTTCATCACCATCTTTGTTTTTCACCGGGCTGAACTCTTCTTTTCGATCAACCATCATCACCACCGGATTTTTCGCGTACGGCAGCGCGTCAAAAATGAACATCTCAAATTTGTAGCCGTTGGCTTCTGCCGGTTCGATTTCGTTTCCCTGCTCATCAAGGTAAGTAATTTTTTTGTGCGCCACATGGAACGGCAGGCTCAAATTGCTTTCCGTCAATTTTTCAATGAATTTTCGATCGATCACGTGAATGGCAATGCTGCCGTTACGATATTTGAGTTTGCCGCTGTCGTCGCGCGCGCGCTGGTCTTTTTCCGGCATGTCGCTGTATTCAATCACCGACACTTTTCCGCGGCGCTTGCCAATGACGCCCACTTTTTCCAGCGGATATCTTTTTTCCACGACTTTAGACGACATGTCTGATTTCTGCAAATGGTGGTAACCGATAAAAACCGGATCGCAAATTTTGTTCAGCACATTGTCGACCTGAAAATAGAAAATATCCTCAATGCCGCGTTTTGCCATGTCTTCCAGACAATTGCTATCCCGCAGCGCAAAGAGCGTGCCGCCGTGACCGTTAGGATTAGTAAAAATATGGTTTTTTGCATCGAGAAAGAATTTTCCGTTTTCGTCCATCGCCGGCAGCATCCCTTGAGTAAAAAATATCACATCCGATTTCGCTAAATCGAAAAAGTTATGCCGTTGAAAAAAATCCACAGTTTGTCGGTGATTTGTTTCGCTGGTCATGATGTACCACGGGATTGACACGCCAAACTTATTGCGCAGGGAAAGAATTTTCTCGGCGTGAAGTTGAAAAAAAGTTTTCTGGCTCATCGGGCAGATCGGGTACATTCCCTTGGGTCCGTGAAAACCCAAACGCGTGCCTTGGCCTCCGGCGACCAACAGCGCTGCTACTTTTCCCGCCGCGATTCTCTGTTTTCCCACTTGCCGCGCCTTTTCCATAGCGCTTATTTGCTCAGGCGTATTCGGCACAGGTATGGCGGCGATCGGCTTCAAATCACCGATTTCGATTTTGTGGCCTTTTTTGTCAATATACTGCTCTTTCAGGTGCTGCATTAAATCGAAATTAATCCTCTCCAATTGAGCGCACAAGCTTTGTCGCTCATCTTCGTCCAATTCGTTCCAAAACCGGAAAACATGCTCTTGCCCGAAATTTGTAGCCTTTTTCCTTATTTTTTCGTACGATTTTTCCATAAGCGTCAATCCCTCTTGCTTAGCAATTTTTGGATTTTATTTTAGGAGGTAATGCAAAATATCATGGATTAGTTCGTCTTAACTATGTAAGCCGATAAATGACAAGCAATAAGATCCTGTTTTTTAAATATGCCCTTGATTCACAAAATAATATTCCAAAATTCGACATAACAATTTTAATTACCGCAGATTATATGATTAAACCAGATTAACCATTGTAAATACGATAAATTGGTTGTTTTCGCTGAAAACGTGACGCCAGATTTAGCTATTTCATTAGCTAAAATAATTACAAGACATTAACAATTATCAAAGTTTTTCTTCTTTATTTTTCTGATAATGGCCTCAATGACGCTATTAACCAATGAGAATTATTTGAAATAAAAACTAACTGCCACGAAACATTCAAATATTAAAATGAGTTACCATGAAATTTTAGAATAAGATCGATTTAAACTGTTGCAGATTGTCCACAGATGGAACGGCGACGTTGCAAAATTGACACATAATGGCAATTTTAGCGACAAAAACTACTGAATCGATTTTTTGTAACTTTTTGTTTTTTATGACATATTACATTTTTGTCACACATAAATATTTTTGGCATTGTTTTTGAAGCTAATTTAAATAACTCCATTTATCAAAATTTATTATTGGGGAGGAACCAGTTAATGAAAACTCTAATTGTCGCGCTCTTGAGCGTTTTGCTCATCATTGTGTTACTTGGAGCGATCACAAACGGGTTTTACCAGCAGAAGCTCACAGCGGACTACAATCTGGCGAAAAAGGCAAAGCAGAAAAAAGGCGATCCACTGCCGCTGCCGCCAAAACCGCCGCCGCCACCGCCACCCGTTATTGTGTAAAGCTCACTTTTTCTCCTTTCGCACCTTTTTGATAAAGAGGATAGCAATCAAACCTGCCGTGCTATCCTCTTTTTTTATTTGTGCTTCACTTCGTGTTCCAATAGCCACTGCTTTCTCCACAAGCCGCCGCCGTAACCGACCAATTTTCCGTTTGCGCCAATTACCCGATGGCAGGGAATCACTATGGAAATCGGATTTCGATGATTGGCGCCGCCTACGGCCCTGACAGCTTTGGGACGATGAATATTTTTGGCAATTTGCGAATATGACTCTGTTTCGCCAAAAGGTATTTTTTGCAGCGCCTGCCAAACCTGCTGTTGAAATTCTGTTCCTGAAAAAGACAACGGCAGATCAAATTTCTGCAATTGACCCGCAAAGTATGCCTGCAATTGATCGCGACATTCTTTTAAAACAGGGGTACTCTCTTCGGGTAATCTCTTTTCTTTACAAAAATAAATGCCGGTGATGGCGTCCGCAGCGCTAATAATTTCAATGAAGCCAATGGGAGAAGAATAATATAAAACTTTTTTACTGTTTTTTCCCCGCATTCTTTCCTCCGAGAAAGTGCGTCTTTTTTGGCGATCCATTACAATTTTAAATAATCGGGTGATTTGAGTGAGTGACTTTACGGCGACGATTCCAATTCATAGCCCATTTTTTGCAATTGCGTTTTTAGCTTTTTCATTCTTTTCAATACCAGGTCAGAATCAAGCAACGGGCCTTCGATTTCTTTCTTTTTATCGCTTTTTTGACTGAATTCTTCCGCTAATTTGATTTCTTTCGCAGCGGTATCATAATTTTCCATTTCAAAAGCAGCTTTTGCCAGACCATAGTAGCACTCAGCGTAATAGCTGTTGCTTTTCAGAGGAAACTCATCCAGCAATTCCAGAACGCGCGTGAAGTAAGTTCGCGAGTCCTCCCAGTGGCTTAATTTCCCGTTTATTTTTGCCATGAGATAATTCCAGGTGGGATCGTCTTTAAATGTGTCTTCCAAAGTTTGACATTCTTCCAGCGCCTCCTCGTAGCGATCTTCGTAGTAGTAAATTTCAATGAGGGCAAATTTTCCTTCCAACTTTGCCAAATGTCCTTTTTTGATGGCAATTTTTAAATATTCAATTCCCTTTTCCCGCTCGTCTTTCATCAACCGCAGCGATGTGAGAAATCTCGCCTTCACGCTTTTCCAGTAATAAAAAAGTCCGAGTGCGTAGTAAACGTCGTACAGATTTTTGTTCAAACGTTGCGCCTTTTTGATGTTGGAAATTCCCTTCAATCCATCGTGGAAAGCGCCCAGCCATTTTTTTTTGCGAATGCGGTTCAGCCCGCGAAACCCGTAAGACGCGCCGAGCACAAAATAAGCGTAAGCGTCGTTATGATATTTTTTGATGGTTTTTTCTCCGACCTTGATCGCCAGCGAACTGACGCTGTCAAATTTCATGTCATAATAACTCACGCGGTAATTGAGCATCAGCAAATGATACACGCCAGCCAAACCCAGATAACCCAGCGGATTATCCGGATATTCCGTGATAATAGAATCACAAATGTAAATTGCACGATCGAACTTTTTCTGATAAAAAATAGCCACAGCGCGATCGATCAGCGTGTCGACTCCGGAAAATTTGATCGATTCCTGGCCCTGGACGAAATGAAAACTTGCAAAAATAAAAAACAATGTCCAGAAAATTGCTATCTTTTTCAAAAGATGCCTCCTTATCCGGAAATGCTATTTTAATTCAATCTGATATCCGCCTAATTCATGCCAATGCTTGACTGAATCAAATCGTCGATGTTTTGCGCGCTGTCAAAGGCTTCAATCGCTTTTTGTTCCGAAGCGCCCACTGCGCAGCGCTCATCGCATGATTCTCTTGATTTCGGCGCAATTTCCAACTTACAAGAAAGCGCCACATAGAGCAGACCGCTGAAATGAAGCGCATTTTTTATTTGATAATCGATTCGGAAATGGCTGGGAACCCAGGTTTGCGAGGTAAACTCTGTCGAAATTTCTTTTAAATTTTCGCCAACAAAAGTGACGGTGGACAACGGCGCAACTTTTTCATCCAAAAAACAGCCGTGATCCCGGAAGCCGGACGAATGAAGAAAGCGCAGATATTCCGACGCCCAGACTAACATTTTTCCCCCGCCGAGAAAATGTTTATCCTCGCGCTGGAGTTGGTCTTCAAAATTTTGCGCGAACAAAAATCGATGCCAAAAAACAAAAACGACAGCAGCGAGAGAAACTGCAAATTTTGTGGAAAATTTCATTACTGGATTCCAATCATTATCGGAAATAAAGCATCATCGAGGATTTGATTGTCAGCAGAGATATCACAAAACATGCAACGGTCACAACAATCAAAATGGCGGCGATTTTTCTCATTGCCAGGGACTCGTGCTTCGCTTCCTGGTATCCTAAAAGATTTCCGGAAACGTAACCGCCAATGAAGCCGCCTAAATGCGCCAGGTTGTTAATTCCCGGCATGAAGAAACCAAACAAAAACAGAATCACTGCCCATGAAAGCAGTTGCGGGTAAAGGTACCGTCCGAAAGTGCCGCCTCTTGCCCGTCCGTAGTAAATCAACGCGCCGAGCAGCCCGAAAATCGACCCTGAAGCGCCAATAGTCGGAGCGCCGGTCAGCGCATTGGACAGAATGAAACCGAAGACGCCGGCAATAGTGAAAATCAGGAAAAACCGCGACGTGCCGAAAATTTGTTCTACCATGGGACCTAATTGTTTAATCCAGAGCATGTTAAACAAAATGTGCAACAAGCCGCCGTGCAAATAAATCGCCGTAATCAAAGTCCAGTACTGACCGCCGTACATCGAACGCGCGCCGGTGATGCCTAAAATCACCAGCGCCTTGGAACTGGGACTCAGCAGACTCAAAAATCCGCCTCCTGACCGCAAAATCGCTCTCGGGTCGATGGCTAAAGCTATCACGAACAATACGACGCTGAAATAAATGATGGCGTTCACCATCGTTATTTTTGTACCGAAAATTCGCTGAATGAATGAATGCATCCCAAGTTTGCCCGGATGTTTTAGTCCGCAATAGTAGCACTCTTCTGCATTGGCGCTGATGAGTTTGCCGCAATTGGGGCAGATAATTGCTCTCTTAACTTTCCCTGCCAAAAAATTGTCCTCTTTGTCTAATTTTCTGAAATTACCGGAAATTGATGCACAATAATTTTTTCCTGCGCGTCGTCGAATTTGATGACGGAAAATCTATCGCTATCCCAGCACCAATCACTGTGGCGCAACCAACGATGCTGCCGGATCACGAATCTCACTTCTGCGCCAGGCTTCACGCGGAACAGCGCTAATCGCGAAAACTCAAAAGTCAGCTTGAGCCGCGCCGCCAGCCATGATGCGACAACAAAAATCAAATATTTATTTTTTCGGAATTTTTTCATGATATTTAGATTACCAAAAATTTGGAGATTTGTTCCTTAAATTCAAGTGTGCTCCACCAATAGGTGGGGTACACTTGTGAGATATTCCCAAAACGAGTTCTTTCCCGAAAACAACAAAAAAACCAAGTGTACCCCATCGCAAAGATGGCGCACACTTATAAAGCATCCTTCTCAAAAAACATCTTCTCCGCAAAAACTTCTTGAAAATCCAATCGCGAAGACAATTCAATGTATTCGGTCTGTCGGATGATTTTTTCCGCTTCGTCTCGTTCGCGTTTGGAGAGAAGAAATTTTTTCGCGCCGAGGCTGGCGGCATTGCCGACATATTTCACTCTTTCCAGCGGGATATTTGGAATCAAACCAATGGTTCGGGCGTTGTATTTATTCAAATAACTGCCAAAAGCGCCAGCGATGAGCGCCTCTTCGATGTCTGCAGTGGAAATGTTCAATTCCTTGCACAAAATTTCAATTCCCGCAGCGATGGCGCCTTTTCCTAATTGCAATTCGCGAATATCTTGCTGGGTAATTTGCAAAGGCAAAGCTTCCGGTTTGTTTGGCTCGGCGATATTGAAAGCAATTTTTTTATCTTCAGAGACAATTTTTTCTCGCAGCCATTCAGGAAGTTTTTCCGCTTCCTCCACGACTATTCTGCCGGTTTCGTTAATCACGCCGACTCGCAAAAGTTCAGCAACGGCGTCCACCAGCGCTGTGCCGCAAATGCCCCTGGGGTCTGTCTCGCCAATCACGTGGTAGAAAACCTGATCGTTGCCGACGGCAAATTTATCAATAGCGCCTTCCGCGGCGCGCATGCCACAACTAATCTGTCCGCCTTCAAATGCGGGGCCTGCCGCAGCGGAACAGCAAAGCAACCGATCTTTGTTGCCCAGCACAATCTCGCCGTTGGTGCCGATGTCGATTCCCAGCGTGATCTTTTCCGCTTTGTGAATGGAACTCGCCAAAATGAAACCGACGATGTCGCCGCCCACATAACCGGAAATATTGGGCAACGTAACCACAGAGCCCCGCGGCTGAATTGTGACGCCTAATTCTGTGGCATTAAATCTCTGGCTTATGCGAAAAGCGGGGATGTAAGGTGCTTCGGCAATGTACTGCGGAGAAACGCCCAAAAAAAGATGATTCATGATCGTGTTTCCCGCCAGACTCAACTCATAAATTTCCCGGCAATTCACTTCCGACTTTTCGCACAATTCGTCAATAATTTCATTGATGGCTTCCACAACACTGCTTTGCAATTTCCCCAGACCGCCCGGTTCGGATGTAGCGTATTTCACGCGGCTGATCACATCGGCGCCGTGTTTTGCCTGCGGATTTGTGCGCGCGGCGATTGCTAAAATTTCTCCGCCGTACATGTTAACGAGCGAGCCCACGATGGTGGTCGTCCCCAGATCCACGGCAACGCCAAACAGTCGCGCAGACGTATCCGATGATTCGAGCGAAAGGATGCGGTTCCCTTCCAGAACGATTGTTGCGTGAAAATCATTTTTGCGCAAAAAGGTTGGTAAATTTTGAAAAATAGACAGCGGCAAATCTACGGCATGATCATCCTGTAAAGCGCTCGCTTCGAGGTTTTCGATATCATCAATTTGATTTTCAATGTCCGGCGCTTGAAACTCGACATATTTTTTTTCCAAATGGTGATCAATGTCAAAATCAGTCGCCAAATCGTAGGTCAAAATTTTCGTTTCCGCTGCTTTTTCTTCGCTGATGATCTCGACAACCAGCGGCGCTTCCACTTTGACCTGACACGCCAGATGAATACCCGACTCGCGCTCATCAGGTGTCAGCCAGAATTCTTCCTGCAGAGTAAAAGGCAATTCAATGTTTGTAATTTTTATTTTGCATTTGCCGCATTTGCCGATTTTCCCGCAGGGAGTCGGAATAATGATGTCAGCCTTCTCAGCGGCATCCACAAGATCGGTGCCAATAGAAACTTTGACCGTTTTATTTTTTGGCTGAAAAATAACAAGTATCTCTTCTTCGTTCAAAACTAACCGCCCTTCCGTAGATTTTTTTCAATAGGTTGAGTCCCACAGTTAGAATTTTTGCGCCCGAATGGCGCGTACTTGCTGCGCAATCGCGCGAATGTGATCCGGGCCTGTGCCGCAGCAACCGCCGATAATATTAGCGCCGGCTTCAACCAGATCAGGCACCAAAGAAGCCATTTCATCAGGTCTCTCCGGGAAAATCGTCTCACCATCCTGCACGACAGGCAAACCGGCATTGGGATGCGCGACAATCGGTTTGTCGGTGAAGCTGCGAAATTCCTGCACGATTTCCACGATCCCGGCGGTGCCGTTGCCGCAATTCGTACCCAAAATGTCCACGCCTGCCGCTGTAAAAAATGTCACAATTTCTGCAACACTGTTGCCCATCAGCGTGCGATAGCCCTGTTTCCCTCTTTCCAGGGTCATGGAAACTAAAATTGGCAGATCGCACACGTCCTGCGCCGCTCTGACCGCACAGCTCGCCTCGCCGATGTCAGACATGGTTTCAATCAAAATTGCATCGGCGCCGCCGTCGGCCAGACCCTTTATTTGCGTCCGAAAATTTTCAATCATTTCTTTTTCTGAAATTTCTCCCAATGGCGCCAAAAACTGTCCGGTCGGGCCGACAGAGGCTAACACAAGCACCTCGTCGCCGGCTGCTGCGCGCGAAATTTTTGCCGCAGCAAAGTTGAAATCATGTGCCGACTCGCTGAGATTGAACAACCCAAGCTTCAACGGGCTGGCGCCGAAACTGTTAGTCAACACAACTTCCGAACCAGCAGCAATATAGCCTTCCGGAATTTGCCTGACGATATCCGGATGGGAAACATTCCACGACTCGGGACATTCGCCGGGAGGAAGACCCTTTTCATGCAGCAGCGTGCCCCAGGCGCCGTCAGAAATTACGATTGACTTTTCTTTCACTAAGTCCAGTAATTTGCTCATTATCTCTCTCAGATTAGTTTGTACGTTTTAAAAATATTCAAAAAAGTTTTGACTTGTTCCAAAAATTCATCGTCGTCGTCAACATCGTATTTATCAGCTAAATCGTAAGCAATCGTTTCAATCATTTTTTTACCTCGACATTGACTGATGATTTCCGCGCCCAACGGATTTGCCCGAATGGAACCCGGCGCGTCGGGAAGCTTATAATTCACCCAGCCGTTTTCCTGTTCGGAAATCAAAACTTCTGCTTTCAATCGCGGCTTTTCCCTGGCGATGGTAAAATCTTCTTCCTGATTGCGCAGCACACGATAGGAAGTCTCCGCGTCGATGGAGCAGACAATGTCGCCCAATTTCATCACTTCTTTTGCCATTTATTGTCGACCTCTCTCATATTCAACTTATAAATTTTTAACTTTTCGCTATTTTGCGACTGCCGGGTTTGACCAGAGGAATATTTTCCTTGCACAAAGGGCAGTCTTCTGGCGTGTAAGTTACCACGTCCATTTGCAACAGCGAAGTCACCGCAACGTCAAATTTTACTTTGCCCTGGCTGCGATCGACCAAAAAAGTAGCGCCCACAATATCGCCGTCCAACTTGCGAATCAATTCCATCACTTCTTTGATCGAGCCGCCGGTGGTAACCACATCTTCCACGACGAGCACTCGCTCGCCCGGGTTTATTTCAAATCCGCGGCGAAGAGTCATTTTTCCCTCTTCGCGTTCGGCAAAAATAGCTCTGGCGTCAATCAATCGCGCGACTTCCTGCGCCACCACAATGCCGCCCATCGCCGGCCCGACAACCACGTCGATGTCTGCACCCACGAAAGGAATGGCAATTTCTCCGCACAATTTCTGCGCCATTCTCGGATATTGCAGCACCCGCGCGCACTGAAAATATTGCGGACTGTGCAGACCCGACGTCAATAAAAAATGTCCTTCCAACAGAGCGCCTGTCTCACGAAAAATATGTAATGCTTCCTCTTTTGTCACTAGTTGCCTCGTTTATTTTCACGAATGGAATTAATTTTTTCTTTCATCTCTCTGGCAGCTTCTTCCGCCCGTTCGGCAAAATCTTTTCCGGACGAAGCGTACAAAATGCTGCGGCTGGCGTTAAAAATTGCTCCCCTGCCATTTTCATCTGTGGCGTAGGAAACGGCCAATTCATAATCTCCGCCCTGAGCGCCGAGCCCGGGAACGAGAAACGGCAACTCCGGCGCCAACGCGCGAACTTCCCGCATCTGCTCCGGATATGTGGCGCCGACCACCAGTCCGCAATTGTCCAACGCATTCCACGATTGAACTTTTGCCGCGACAATTTCATAAAGTTGATTTTGT
Organism: Calditrichota bacterium; assembly: GCA_013152715.1. Classification (NCBI taxonomy): domain Bacteria; kingdom Pseudomonadati; phylum Calditrichota; species Calditrichota bacterium. Next base: position 9,827 of record JAADFU010000179.1, on the reverse strand, counting down.
CCGTCGCTTACGCGCTGAAAATCCTCAGCGCCTTTGTTTGTCGTGTGGCAGAGCACAAAAGCGCCTTTTTCTTTTTGCTCCAAAAACGGTGCCACGCTGTCAAAGCCCAGATAGGGGCTGACAGTGATCGCGTCAAAAGGCAGCTTCTCAAAAAATGCTCTGGCGTAGCGGCGTGACGTGTTGCCGATGTCGCCGCGTTTGGCATCAGCGACTTTGATCACGTCATCGGGCAAATATTCCGCGATTTCCGCCATTGCTTTCCAGCCTTCCGCGCCATAGGCTTCGAAAAACGCCGTGTTAATTTTGTAGGCGGCGGCAAACGGAAGCGTGGCGTCAATGATCACTTTACTGAATTTCACCAGCGCATTTTTTTCTCGGGCAATGAATGGTGGCACTTTTTCCAGATCAACGTCGATGCCCACGCAAACCAGACTATTTTTTCCCTGGCAAATTTGATCTAATTTTTTGTTAAAATTCATCCGCCTTCTTCTGACTTGGTCAAAACTTTCCTAAAATAAGACAAATGAAATTAATAGTCAACAAAAAAATGAATTCCTTTTCAAAATCGTACCCTCGAAATTTATTGATTAAATTCCCAGGACGAACGCCAGCACGCCGATGATGATCGGTACGGTCAAATTGTCCGTGTTTTTCGGCGAAAAGATTTCAATCACTGCTCCCAAAAAAGCGGTGCCGATTGCTAATTGACTCATGCGGCTTGCCGCCATTTCCGGTTGAAAAATGAACAAATAAACTGCTGCTGAAAGACCGGCAAAGACAAAAAATGCCAGACTGCCGCCCCACGATTTTCCCGGACGAATTTGCTTGACGGGAAAATTTTTCCCGATGACCGCAGCAAAACCGTCGCCCCAGGTCATTGCCAGTATTCCCAAAAATGGCAAATAACGGATCGGACTCGGTACAAAAGTGAGCAAGGTGCAAATTGTCAGCGAAATCGCGTAATAGACTGTGCCCGGATTTTTTTCTTTCAACTCCATGGCAGCGAATAAATTTGTGCGGTAGGACAAATAATTCAAAAAAATGAAAACCACAGGGCCAATGATTGCGTACTCCCATTTTGTAAAATAATAGAGCGCGAAAAATAGCCAGTTTCCCACAGAAATGTGGATAATTTTCCGGCTGAAGTCATTACTCAATTTGAAAATTTTCTGAATGACCGTCGCGACAAAAATCATCAAAAAGACAAAGGCAAAACCGACAATGACGCCGATGACATTTCGATCCATGAGAGACTCCTGTTTTTTTGAAAAATTACATTTGTTTTTGTGCAGCTATTGCTGTAAAATTATAGTTTCGAGTTTGTAGTTTCGATAATCATTTTTAAAAGAATGTTTTCGGGAATACAGATATAAATTAATTAATTTAAGTTTTACCTAAATTTCTAAATTGAGAAAAGGAAAAACTGCTAAAGCAGTTAGTTTACTATAGTTACGTTGTATCAACCAGTACTTCAATGAGTCTTAAAAACCTTCTTTTTCTGTGCTCAGATATTGCAACCGATACAATTTGTAATAGATTCCTTTCTGACGAAGCAATTGCTGATGCGTTCCCCGCTCCCTGATTTCGCCTTTGTGCAAAACAATGATGCGGTCGCAATTCTGGACGGTGGAAAGCCGATGGGCGATGAAAATTGAAGTGCGGCTTTTCATGAGTTTGTTCAACGCATTTTGGATCAGTATCTCGGATTCAGTGTCCACGCTGGAGGTGGCTTCGTCTAGGATCAAAACAGTCGGATTGTACGCCAAAGCCCGAGCAAAGGCAAGTAGCTGTTTTTGCCCGGTGGAGAGAGAGGCGCCTCTTTCCATCATTGGCTCTTCGTATCTCGCGGGAAGTTGTGCGATGAATTGGTGTGCATTGACATATTGCGCCAATTGTTGAATTTTTTCGTCTTCGATTTCCCGATTTCCCAGGCGGATATTTTCTTTAATTGTATCGGCAAAAATAAAAACATCTTGAAGAACCAGACCGATATGGTGTCTGACATCGCTAACTTCCAGATTTTTGATGTTCATTCCATCCAGCAAAATTTCGCCTTTGGTACAATCGTAAAACCGACACAATAAATTAATAATTGAACTTTTGCCCGCCCCAGTGGCGCCGACGAAAGCGATTTTCTCGCCGGGCCTGACCTCAAACGATATATTTTTGAGCACAAATTCTGGCGAATTGTCCGGCAAATTGCGGTAGGCAAACCAGACGTTACGAAATTCGATGTGACCGGAGAAAGATCTTAATTGCTCCGGCTGGGGCGGATTTTCGATGTTTGGTTTTTCGTCCAATAAATGAAAAATTCTTTCTGAAGACGCCATGGCGGATTGCATAATATTGTACTTGTCCGTCAAATCGGAAATGGGACGAAAGAATCTTCTGGAATATTGAATGAAAAGCACCAGAATGCCAAAAGTGACTTCTCCTTTGTAATACCACATCCCGCCGAACCAGATAATCAGCGCCAGAGCAATGGATTGGATAAGTTCAATCGATGGCAAAAAGATCGAATAATAAAGAATATTTCGCAGATGCGACTCCAGGTAGCTCTTGTTCAATTCCTTGAATTGGCGAAATTTTTGGTGTTCGCGATTGAAAATCTGCACGATGGTCATGCCGGTGATGTTTTCGTTCAAGAACGAATTTAGCCTGGCAATCCTGGCGCGGATTTCACGATAAACGTTTCGGATGCGAATGCGGAAAAATACCGTGATCCCGATGAGCAGCGGAAGCACGGAAAAAGTCACCAATGCCAACTTCCACTGAATATTCAACATGACGACGACGATTCCGGTGAGCAGAAAAATATCGCCGAAAATGGACACGATTCCCGCGGAAAACCAATCGTTCAAAGTTTCCACATCCGTCGTCACGCGCGTGACGAGCCTGCCGACCGGATTTTTGTCAAAAAAAGAAAGCGACAAAGATTGCAGGTGCTTAAACACAGCGACCCTGATGTCAAAAACCACATTTTCACCGATCCATTGCATCAGATAGACTTGAACCAGATGTACGCCAAAATGAAGAACCAGAACAACCACGTACAAGAGCACCCATTTCCACAAGCCCTGAGCAATTTTAACGGCAATGTACCGGTCAATCGAAATTTTCATAATGTACGGACCGGCCAATTCCAGCAACGTTCCGAGCAAAAGCAACGCCACGCCTAATATCACCTGAAATTTATAAGGCCGCAAATAAACGAGAAGCCTGTTAAAAAGCCGGCTATCGTACGCCTTTCCTAATATTTCTTCTTCTTCAAATTGTGGCGCCACGTTGAATGTTCCTTTGTCATTGTCTGTGTTTCATCAGTACGTTTCTGATGTTCAAAATTTCATTTCAAATCGTCTGAGACTTTGGACTAAATTTCCTCCAAAGCTTGCTCCAATAGTTGCTGTTCGTACAATTTTGCATAAAACGCTTTTTGTCTGAGCAATTCTTCGTGAGTCCCGCGCTCGACAATTTCCCCTTTTTTCAAAACAAGAATCAGATCAGCATGTTTTATCGACGAAATTCTGTGCGAGATGACGATATTTATTTGTTGAAAATGATTCTCTTTCAGCGCGCGCAAAATTTTTTCCTCGGTGTAAGTGTCCACGGAAGACAGCGCATCATCGAGAATGAGAATTTTCGGCTTCCGCAACAGCGCTCTGGAAATGGCGGTGCGCTGCTTTTGTCCGCCGGAAAGATTCACGCCGCGTTCGCCGATGAGCGTTTCATATTTCTCCGGGAATTTCATCAAGTCGTCTTTGATCGTGGAAATTGTCGCCGCCCATTCAATTTCTTCGTCTGAAACCTCGTCGTTGCCAAAAGCGATGTTCTCGCGAATCGTATCCGAGAACAGAAAAGTTTCCTGGGGAACATACCCGATATTCTTTCGCAAAATCTTGAGCGGGATGCACTGAATATCATGCCCGTCGATGAAAATTTTTCCGGAATCCGGATCAATCAAACGCGAGATCAAATTCACCAAAGTGGTTTTGCCGCTGCCGGTCGGTCCCACGATTGCCAGCGTTTTTCCCGCCTCGACAGAAAAGCTGATATTTTTTAACACCGGCTCGCCATTGTAGGCAAAGGAAATATTTTGAAATTCAATATTTCCATTAATATTTTTAATTGAGTCATCTTTGCAGTCGGTATCCTGAATTTCCGGTTTTTGCTCCCAGATTTTATTGATCCGCGCCATCGAAGCGGCGGCGCGCTGAATCAGATTGTAAATCCAGCCAAATGAAATAATAGGCCACGCCAGCATATTCACCCAAACGGTAAACGCAACAAATGCACCAATACTGATTTTATCGTGAATCACCGCCATGCCGCCAAATCCGAGCAGCAAAACCAGAGAGAAACTGAACAAAACTTCCATGGATGCGCTCAGAAATCCCTGTCCTTTCGCCCGACGAAGATTTTCTTTCAAATAGATGCGATTTAATTCGTGAAATTTGTCTAATTGCTGATTCTCCAGCAAGTACGCTTTGACCACGCGCACGCCGGAAATATTTTCTTGCGCCAGAGTGGTGATGTCAGCAAATTCCGCCTGAATTTTTTCATAAATATGAAAGAAAAAATCAATAGTTTTGTAAACGACAACCAAAACGAGCGGAAAAGGAATGAGAACGAGCAAAGTCAGAGAGACGCTGGTCGAAAGCATGAGATAAATGGAAATAGTGAAAACAATGAAGTTGCTGAACAAAAACACAAAAATTCTGCCCAACGTCATGGCGATCTGGCGAATGTCGTTAACCGCGCGGGACATCAGATCTCCGGTGCGGTTTTTCACAAAAAATAACAGGGAAAGACTTTGCAAATGTTGAAAAAAATCGTTTCTCAATTCATATTCAATTTTGCGACCCGCGCTGAAAATGATGCGGCGCAAAATGAAGCGCGTCGTTGCATAGACAGCGGTCATCCCAATTAGCAGCAAGCCGTAACGAAAGAGTTGACTCGCCGGAACGCCTTCTTTGATTTTGTCGATGGCAAACTGTAAAACTTTTGGCATAATTGCAAAAATTGTGTTAGAAAAAACCGTAAAAATAAACCCAATGACAAGTTCCCGGCGATGTTTTACCAGATACGGTCTCAGCCGCGCTAATGATTTTAGTCTTTCGAATGCCAAAATTCTTCCCTATAATTTGTAAAAATTAAAGATTACAATATACGTGGAAAATGGATTGAAGTCAACATTTATTTTGCCCGATGGAGTTTTTTTGCGAATCATTAGCGGGAAGATTGCGGGTGAAAATTTTATTTTCAATAACCTGTAGAGAAAATTAGCCATAAAAGAAATGCCATTCGTAACCTAATGAATGACATTTCTTCAAATGGATAGAAAAAATTTAGCGCAGCAGAATGAGCTTTTTTGTCGCACTCTTGCCTGCCGCCTGCAGTCGATAGAAATACACGCCGGATGGCAAGTCTTCTGCATCGATCACAATTCTGTGCTGCCCGGCAGGTAATTTCTCACGCAGTAACGTCCTGATTTCTCTGCCCATCGCGTCAAAAATTTTCAGATTTACGAATGAAAGCGCCGGCAGCTCAAACTGAATAGTTGTCGTCGGATTGAATGGATTGGGGTAGTTCTGTCGCAAAAGAAAATTTTTCGGTGCGGTGAAATTTTCAGGGTTCTTTACATCTGACGACATACTGGTAATGCTACCATTGATAAAATTGATGTCGCCGCCGCTGATGTCTGTCAGCGTCGTTGTCGACAGAAATGTGTGATTCGCTGCCGGATCGAAAATCAATGGCGTGGTTCCGGAAGCGCTTTTTACAACGAAGGTAGTGACGGCGACTTCTTTGTCCTGTCCGCTGAAAGTACTCGTACCTCCGCCCGATAATTGAAGCAGAAAATTCCCGTTAGCCGAACTCGACGTCGGTGCAAAAGGAAGATTCATATTTTTAGACATCACAAAACTTGCCGCGTCTGCGCCGCTGTGTGCATCGATGAACCGAACAACTGTAGTGTCAAATTCAAGGATGAATTGCGCCAGCCCGATTTCGTATGTTGTGGACACTTTAATTGCCACGTCGATAGTGTCGCTGTGCGCCGCGGTCGTATCGGGCAAATTTAGCGTGGCTAAATATTGTCCCCTAACTGCGCCGGAAAAAACGATCAATGCGAAAAAGACGGCGATGAATTTATATTTTAGCATGATTTAACCTCCTTGGCGAAAAGGAAAACAGAAATGATGGCGCAATCTCCTTTTTGGACGAGGAGATTGCACCTTTTTCTTTTTGACTAAAAAATTGAACTGGCTATTTGAGCATAAGAATTTTTTTCGTCGCATTGAATTTCCCGACTTGCAGCCGGAATAGATAAATTCCTGTCGCCACCGGTTTTTCCCAATTGTCCCTGCCATTCCAACGCGCAGAATAATACCCGGCAGCCTTTTTCTCGTCTACCAAAGTGCGCACTAATTGTCCGCTGGTGTTGTAAATATTCAGCGTCACTTGTATTTTTTTATCTACGCTATTGGGGATACCGTAGCGGATTGTCGTTTCCGAGTTGAATGGATTGGGGTAATTTTGTGCGAGCACAAAAGTATTCGGCGCGGCAGTCCCTTTCTCAGCAAGATTAATCTGAAACGGAACCGGATTTTCAATTTTCAAATCATTAATGGCGATGTCGGATAACCACATTTTAGTTTCTGAACCAGACTTTTTGTCTAAAGTAGTGAAGGAAATTTTCAGAAACTCGCCTTGGTTGTTTATTCCGCTCACTCCGGCCATGGCAATGTGAACTTTGCCTTTTTCTTCGCCGTTGGCAGCAATCATGAAACCATCTGCTAAATCCGTCGTTTGTGTTGCTTGATAGACGAAATAACTCGGATCAAAATTCAGGGTGAAAATGATCGTATTGGCTTCAGATTTCATGGGCTGAATTGCTATCGGAACGACAATTTCGTTGTTCCGAATATCCGGCATGTTGCCACCAATATTAATTTGTGGCAGTTCGCCATTGGCATTTTTTAGCAAGGCGGGAGAATTCAGTCGCAATCCCCAACTCAAATTAGCATCTCCGAACAGGTAGGAATGATAATCTAATTGCGTTGGCGCTTGAAAAGGATAAGGAATGGGCAGAGGTGTCGCTGCGATAAAATCCCACCTGCCCGTGCTGGCGATGTCCGAGCTAAAAAATGCCAGGTAACGCAAAATGGCGAGAGCGTCACTCCCGGTAACCCTACTGTCTCTGTTCACGTCAGCGGCAATCATTTGCCCGTCATCAAGACTCTCCATGAATGCCAGATATCTCAAGGTTAAAAGTGCGTCTGTCCCGGTAATTGCGCTACGCAGATCGCCCTCTTTCGTTTGTGAGATGACGAGATCGCCGGCCGGAATTTCAGAAAAATAGACAAAACCTTCGCTGTCAGTCGTGTCAACGAAAGTTTGATCGTTGACCAGGATTGTTACTTTAACGCCGCTAACTGGCCGCGCCGGGTCGATTAAATCCAAAATATCTCTCAAGGTGAGCGGCCATTTGTATTGCCGCACAATGATTCCGCCAGGGAAAATGCTCATTTCATCCCCAAAAATGTCATGAAGATGGCTCGTTGTCAAAAAAGATCTTCCGTTTTCTGTGTCAAGTATCAGCGGAGTTCCGTGGTCAATCGTGGAATCGATGACAACAAAACTCAATAGCGCGACTTGCTGGTTCTGGCCGGAGAAGAAATTCGTCCCGCCGCCATTCAATTGGACAAGAAAATTATTATTGGTTTCCGGCATTGAAGAAGGTGGAAAGGGAAGCTCTGTTTGAACCTCATGGGTAAAGCCGGCGATGTCCGATCCGATGTCAGCGCCTAAAAATTCGACAACTGTAGAGTCATAATCGATGACGAATTGGGCTACTCCAATCATCGAATCTGTCGTTACAGTGATCGGGATGAGAATAGTGTCCAGATAGGCGGCGAACGTGTCAGGCAAAACGATTTTTGCAGGAGCTGCTTGCACCGCGAGGGAAATGGTCACTCCTCCGACCGGAGCAATACTTCCTTTGAAAAATTCAGCAATTTGAATAACGCCAGTGTCAGAAACTGAAGCATAAGGTCCCGGGAAAATTTCTCCGAAAATATCGGCGCTATCGGCATAATTGAACGTAAAAAATGTGTCCGGCTCAAAATACGCGCCCCATCCTTCGGGCAAATTTTCCCTGTTCATGCCAAAAAATGCTTCTTTGTGTGCGTCAAAAGGATTCCAGGCACGGAAAGTAAACATGCTAGAGCTAGTAGACTGCATGACATCGAGATTTTTTTGCGCGATATTATTTTGCGTATTGGGGTCTTGGGCGTAGCTAATTTCTACCCGAATGCAGGTATGCCCCGGACCTTTTTGCAGCAATGCCGCCGTAGGCGTCCAGGGAACCGAAGCAACCACGGTTCCTGTCCCGGCAACTGAAATTGTTGTGGTCTGCTGCCAGAGCCAATTGGGTTGGCCTATTCCGAAAATTCCTGCTTTAAAAGTAACAGTAACTCCATTAGCAGCAGTACCTGAAGTGTTGTGAATGCGCGCGTAGATTGTATTCGCTTGCCCGACAAACGGCGGATTTGTCAACCAGATATCTTTTGAACTCCACCAGACAGGTTTACGTGAAATCCACAGATCAGGTGGCACATTAGTTGTCGTTACTGCTTCGTAGGCGTCAACGATTCCCCAGCCGTAATCGACATCGTACTTCGTACTCAGGCTTGAGTTGTATGTGCCGTTTTTGTCCTCTGCCGAAACGCGCAACACGTTTTTGACGTCGTGCGGCAAAAACTGGGAATGGGCTTGCAGAATGAGCGCGCAAACACCAGCAACGTGAGGCGTCGCCATGGAAGTCCCGCTCAATTCATGCCATTCTGTCCCATTCTGGCCGGGGTCGATTCCTTTGGCGGAAATGATCCCTGAACCGTAAGCAGTAACGTCAGGTTTTAGTTCGTCCATTTGATCGGAATCGCCATCGGACAATCTGGGTCCTCGGTTCGATCCCCAGTTAGAATGTGAAGAAATGATATCGTCGGTGCGGGTAATTGTTCCCATGTCATTTACCGAGCCCACAGCAATTGCGCCGTCCGCCGCAGCGGGGCTGGCGATCATATTTGTCAAATTATCATTTCCAACCGCACAGACAACGACTAATCCTGCGGCAACTGCCTTATTGACAACTCGTGACACAGCATCTTGCCCGTCGGAAGAATAGCCAAAGCCAAGACTCATATTCAACACATCGATGCCATAATTTTCCGGCTGCTGGCCGGGCCAGGCAGTATTTTTGTTGGCGATACACCACTCAATTCCGGCAATGATATCTGAAGCTGGACCACGCCCGTTTGAGTCCAATACTTTTACGTCGATAAGTTTTGCTTCCGGAGCAACACCAGCGCTGTCAGTAGAGCCGCCTGTACCCAGAGCAATGCCAGCGACGTGAGTCCCGTGGAATATTTCATGCCAATATCCATTTTTGTAATATTTGTAATCATCATCCGGATTTGTTGCCACGCGCGGGCGGGCAGTGGCGTCAAATCCGGCGACAAATTTGGGGTCATTAGTACTGGGATCATCATCCATATCATCCAGAGAAGGATGTCCGTCGTCCACTCCCGTATCCAAAATGCCGATATTTATTCCACGTCCTTTGTAGCCAGCTTCCCAGGCTGTATTTGGCGAGTAAACCGAACTCGGTTCCGCTTTAAGTGCGCGAACACTGGTAGCCACTGAAGCATGTGCTATTAAGTCCCATTCAACCATGACCACATCCATATCCGCGGCAATAGCAAATGCGTCTTCTGCCCGAACTCTTGCCAATGAAAAAGAGGGAATGAATCTCATGCGATAATTAAGTG
>JAADFU010000178.1 GCA_013152715.1 Calditrichota bacterium | reverse complement strand
GAGGAAATACAATTGTATTGCGCCGGCTACGACGATGGCGATAATTTTGTCGGCAATATTCCCGTGCAATGGAGTTCTAACGGGAATTTGACACCGGCAGTGAGCGGCAGCGGAACTTCTGTCTCATTTCAACCTACACTGGCGCCGGCGAGCGGACAAATTGTTGCTGACCACGCTTCTGCCACAGACGACACCACCGGATTAATTTCTGTAATTCCGGGTGCTCCTGTGGGCGTCATTTCTTTGACAGCTTCGCCGTCGGTTCTTCCGGCAGACGGCGTGAGCACTTCTGCCATCGAGTCAAACAATATTTTGGACAGCGACGGAAATCGCATCGCTGCCGGCACTCAATTTACCGTAAACGCAACTATGGGGTCGATCCTTTCCACGGATGTCAATCCGATCCTTACCGGAAAGCAGGTCGCGGCAGATGATTCAGGAAAAATTTACTTTGTTTTTCAGGTCTCCGACACCGGGGGTACGGCATTCATTAGCGTGAGCAGTGTCAATGGCAGCGCGTCCGGCTACACGTCTGTTTTGATGAACAGTTTGCAGATTTCGAAAGTTTCCAGTTCCGTGGCGACTGTTTCGCAGGGACAAAACGCGGCGCCGGTAGCAATGCTTGTGGAAAATCTGGGTCCAAAAACAATTACTGGTCTCACGGCAGGTCTCATTTTTACGGGTCCCGCTCCGGCATACGAAAATAGAAATAGCGATTTTCCCCAGATTGTGCGCACAGACGGTGTTACCACGATTCCCAGTTTGAGTACGCGCACGTTGACTTTCGAGGTGGATGTGAACGAACAAGCACATGCCGATTCCGTTACCATTGACGGCTGGATTTCAGGTCAGATTGGCGGCGTAGCAGTTACCGACACTTTTGCCATTTTGAAAGGAAAATGGAAAGTGCAAACGCCGGCAGAAATAAAAATTACTCGCGTTTATTCTGTTCTGGATACAGTTTCTCAGGGAGGCAGAGGCATCGGCGTGAGATTTTACGTTTCCAATACCGGAGAGGCCGGGGCAAATGTCTCGTTGGACACCTTGAGCTTCTGGTCGGTGAATGAAGCTGTGGACGTTACCAGCGATTACGAAATTTTGTCCGCGCCGACAAATCCCACCTTTCTGCCGGGAGCCAGCGCGAACAATGTTTTCGATTTCACCGTAAACGTGGGATCGGCGGCAACATTGGGTTCCGTTGTCATTAACGGGCAGGTCATGGCGACGGATCAAAATTCAGCAAAACAGACGAATGATTTCAATGCTGACACGACGCACACCTGGTACGTAAAAAGCGCCCCGATTGTGGGCATTAAAGGCTTTTACCCTTCGCAAAATTTAGTAACGAAAAATCAAACCGTGCCCTGGTATTTAACTTTGCTTGTGGAAAATAATGGCGAGACAAATGTCCGTCTGGAAGACAATACCGTCGCTTTTTTCCTCAAAGGAGCGGATGTTTCTTCGGAATATCAGGTAACGGTTCCCAACAAGTTTAAAAATTCCGGCAGTAATATTTTGTCCGGCAACAGCGCTGACACGCTAATTTACACTGTAACGAAAACCGGCTCCAGCACCGGAGAAATAACAATTCGCGGCAGGATTTTCCTGCGTGATTTAGGCACTGGGAACCAGATCGTAGACGAGAGCTTGACCGGCGTGTCTGTACTCAAATCAGCGAAATTAAATGTTACCGGAATAATTATTTCTCAGAACAGTGTGACCAGAAATCAGACCCAGGACTGGACAGTTGACGTGGCGTTGGAAAACAAAGGCGGGACAGACATTGTCATCGACACATTTGCCAGCAGAAGTTTCCTCCGCTTTGGCGCTGCGTCGGATTTTCAGGTGCGACAACCAACTGCTTTCAAAGATGGCGATTTGACGCTGGAGGCCGGAAAATTAGATACTTTGAGATTTATTGTGGATAAAACAACGGCGACGCCGGGAAATTATTTCATCAACGCGCATTTTAGCGGCTATCAGATTACCAGCGGTGATTCCATTTACGCCGATTCTCAGGATTCGACGCTCATCGTTGTCGAGAATCCGGCAAAACTCAGGATTTACTCGCTGCAAAATTTGGCAGAAAACTCGCCGTACGTGAACACCGCCCAGAATTTCTGGTTGCGCATAAAATTGCAAAATCTTGGTCAGGATAAAATTAAGCAGGCGCAGGTTCATTTAACGACCAACGGTCCTTCTTCGATTTCACAATCGACGTTGACGTTTACTGATATTTCCGGGTTCACTTCAAAAAGCGATACGTTTTTTATTACGGCGGCAAATTCGCCTGTTTCGAGCGAAAAATTTTCAGTTTCAATCACTCAGGCAGAAGCGGAAAACACCGCTGAGGCACTGGGCGTGGAATTTGGCGCTGCGCTGGATTCTGTGGAAACGGTAACAATTCAGCAGCCGGCTAATCTGGTCATTACAAATATCACGGCGCCGGACACAGTACGCGCCTCTCAATCAGAAACGTGGAAGATAAAAATTGCTGTGAGAAATTCCGGCGGCGCTAATTTAATTCTGGCAACACCGCAAGCCAGCGACATCATCTTTTCCGTGGAAGGCGGACAAAAAAGCGATTACATCGTTCAACCGCCAACGGGACTCGCCGGCGGCGGATTGGCGCTTTCCGGCGGAAGCACTGACACGTTGATTTATTTGGTCAATCACACCGGCGAGGATGCCGGCGCCGGAGAAATTCTTGGGCAAATTGAAGGAACGGACAAAAACTCGGGACAAGTTTTGTCGGCACAGAAAACGAGAAATTTTTACGTTCGCTCAACGGCAGCGGTGCAATTAGTTCGCACGCTACCGATTTGTCCGAATTACAATTCGCAATTGGATCGCGGCGTTGTCGATCGCGGACAAAATTTCAGCGTCCGTGTTTGGGTGAGAAATTTGGGAAGAAAAAAAGTTAAAAACGTACAGGTGCAGCTTACAACAGACGGCGGGTCCGTTATTGCCGAACCAATTCGAGAAATTAATTCGATTGAACACAATGCCCTCGATTCATTGGATTTTCAGATAACAGCAAATCCGAACAATCCTGTTGATTACGAATTTTTTACCTCGAAAATTATTTCCGCAAAAGAGTACGACACCAATCTCCCGGCAGCCATTGACAACAGCGGTGATGATCGCGCTTTGATTGCCATTACCGATTCTGCAAAATTGTCTGTTTCAGCGCACACGGAAAAAGATTTTTCTGATTACACGATCAATCAGATTTTTACGCTCCACGCACAGGTGGAAAATATCGGAGCGCCGCCGGCATTGGTTGATAGCTCCGGGACGATGATGGTGAAAGTTCCTGAAAATTATCGTATTATTGTTGGTGAAGATACGGTTCAAGACAATAATTTGGTCGCATTTTATCCCGGCGTCACTTTTGACTGGCATATTTTGACGCCCGAGATTGCCTCCGGCCCCGACACGATTATTGTAAGTTTGCTGCACGCGCCGCTGGATATCAATTTGCTGGAACCTGCGCAAGTGAACACGGCAAGGGATACAGTTGTTGTTTCCACTGTGGCGACAAATATTCTTGATTCGACTTTTGTCGCAGACCCCGAAGGCGCGCGCGACGGAACGTTGTCCACGCAACAGGAATTCGTCGTAGAATCGGATATTCAATTTTCGCAGAATATAGAGCAAGTCTGGGCAACGCTTTCCTTGTCCGCAGTGGACAATAATTATCGTTTTCAAATTCCGGCTGATTCGACTCAAGAGGTCGCTTCGCTGGTGCCGGTCCGCTGGAAACTGACAGCGCCGGTGTTGGCGGACGAACATGAACAATTATTGCTGATTACCATCCGCGCGGATGAGGTAGGAAATCCGATTCCGCTCATTTACAAAGATACCGTTCGTGTGCGTTCGGTTTTACGCGCGGAGTTAAAATTTACGGCGCGGATTTCATATCCGGAAGGCGCAAAAGACGGTCAGGTGACAACGGGCCAGCGCTACGAAATAAAAGCGGAAGTGAAGAATAATGGCACTGCCGACGTTTACGGCGATGGATTGTTGTTTATTAATCTCGGCTCAACGGGAAGCAATTTCGCCGATACGACAGAGACGGTAATTAAGCCGTTCAAAATTGATTCTGCGGTGACGTGGAGCCTTCGCGCTTCAGAGACGCCTGTTTCCGAATCATTTCTGCAGATCGGCTATGCGGAAAACGGCGTTCCCAAAGATGAAAACACAAATGCGCTGGCATATTATCATCCCAACGAAGATCGTGTGAATATTTCCGTTACGACGGTACCCGGCGGAAATGTCGATTTGACGGCGAAAATTCAGGGGCCTGCCGGCGCATTGGATGGTGTAATTTCTACGGATCAGCGGATGAGCATTTTAGCGCAAATTCATTCTACAGGAGTTAGAGATGTAGAATCCGAATTGATTCTGCCTGGCGATTTTTCTTTTGCGCCAAACGTGAGTCCGGTGCAGCCCGGCGAGTCTTCCGCCCAATGGGAAATCGTCGCGCCGGCGAACTCAACTTCCAACGCCGAGCTCAAAATTGTCACCCACGGCATTGATGTCAACAATGACACCGTTTTTGTTTACAGCGACACAGCGAGGATTGTTGTCAATGTCGTCAAAAAAGGACTGGTCGAAGTTGTCGCAGACATCAAATCGCCATTGGAGGCAACGGACAGAATTGTTTCTGTGAATCAGGACTTTGTCATTGAGGGCTATTTGAACAATCACGGTCAGGCAGATATCCAAGGAAATTATCAATTAGAAATCATTTTGCCGTCTGGATACACAACAACGGATTCTTTGACCAAAACAATTTCCGGTACTGCACATGTTGAATGGACGGTGCGGGCGCCGGATCACGAACTTCCGGCTGCGAATATTGCAGTGCGCGTACCGCCAGGCGTCGGACCGCGAGATGAAAATTCCGGCAAAGAAATGGAATTCTGGAATGCCAATCGTTCGACGTCGATCGCCATTACCACTTACGAAAAATCTGTTGAGTTGAGTGTGTTGCCCAATCGCGCGCCCAACACCATTGTCAGCGGGCAGGGCAATATTTCCATGCTCGGCTTGCGGATCTTCAACGGGGCGCAGGATGAGGTATCCAATGCGGTGATTTTGTCAGGATTGGAATTGCTGGTGAGCGACCGATTCGGCGAACCGCTCAATAATCCGGGACAGGTCGTGTCGCGGCTGCTTGTGCGCGATTACTCTGACGAAAACTTAATTTACGCTGATATTACCAGTTTAGCTGAAAATTCGCTGATAAATGTCACATTCACGCGTCCGGATACAATTGAGGCGAACAAGATAGATTCCATTGACGTGGTCATCAACATTACTGCTTCGCCCGCGAAAGACAATTTAAAAATCATCATCCCGGCGGACAGCAGTATCCGCATCACCGAGGCGCTGACAGGAAATATTCCGTCCATCACAGGTATCAACGGTGGTGAAAAATATTTTGTCGAGTCCGATTTTGTCATTATTCGGGGAAATAATTTGAAAGAATCTTTTGGCAATTACCCGAATCCGTTCGGCAGCAAAGACCGTCCGAAAACGACAATCACTTATTATTTGAAAGAAGACACAAAGGTCGACATCAAAATTTACACGCTCATCGGCGAACTTGTCTGGTCAAGGTCTTTTACCGCCGATGATCCGCAGGGCAAAAAAGGAATGCGTGACGGCGATGTGGTCTGGGATGCGAAAAACGATAGAGGCAAAAAAGTGCTCAATGGCATTTATGTCATTTATTTAAAAACCGGTTACGGAGAAACGGCTACGACCAAAGCGGTGGTGGTGAAGTGATAAATTTGTTTTTGAGGTGGAGCACACCTTCAGGCGAGAATAAGCGCGAATAGAAAATTGGCGAGAAAATTTTTGAGGTGTACCTCACCTGAAAAGTGAAGTACACCTTTTAAATAAAGTCTCAGTGAGAATTTGCTGGGATTTTTTATTGCTGAGGTGTGAAACTAACTCATGAGAAAACAGGTATAAAATAAAAACTTTCAGGATATGAAAAAAGTGTACTCTACTTTACTTTTGAGGTGGAGCACACCTGTGGCAATTCAAAAGATAATTTAAGGACACGAATGACATTTCTGAACCCAGTTGTATTATTCGGGCTTGCAGCGGCGGCAATTCCCATCATTATTCATTTTTTGACTCGCCAGAAGGCAAAAGTAATTCCTTTCAGTAGTCTGCGTTTTCTCAAATTGCTTGAAAACCAGCAAATTCGCCGCTTGCGTTGGAAACAAATTTTACTGCTCATCATTCGCACGCTGATTATTTTGTTGATCGTTCTCGCATTTGCCAGGCCTACGATCAAAAATCGCGGTTTCTGGGGCGTTGGCTCCAAGGCAAATACGGCGGCAGTGCTTATTCTTGACAATAGCCTGAGCATGGGTGTGGAACAGGATGGCGCCTTGCTTTACGATACGGCAAAACGGATCGTATTTGAAATGGAAAATATTTTTTCTGCCGGAGACGAAATCTACGGGGTTTTTGCTACACCGGGCGTCCCGCCTATTTTCGAGGGACCGCGTTATAATTTCAGCACAGTGAAAAAAATCATTCAAAAAACCACAGTCACTCAGCAACGAACTGATTTTGTCTCGGCTATTGTAAAAGCAAAGGAAATTCTCGCTAAAGCTTCACCCGTGAACAAAGAAATTTATCTGATTTCAGACCTGCAAACTTCCGGTTGGCTGGACACCGCCCGCGTATCGCTGCCTTTGATGAAGGACATTGCTGATGAAAAAATAAATTTGATCATTATCCCCGTGAGAAAGAAATCGGTCAGCAATCTTTCTGTCGCGCGTATTACAATCAATAATCAAATCATTGAAAAAGGAAAAGTACTGGAAGTAAGCGCTGTGGTGAAAAATTTCGGATCCGAACCAGCGAAAAGCCGACTACTGCAAATTTTTCTCGATGGAAAACGCGTGGGGCAGGCAACTGTTTCGTTGAGTCGCGGAGAAATGAAAACCGTCAATTTCAAAATCGTTCCGGAAAAAGTCGGTTTTTCGGCAGGATCGGTTCTGCTCGAAGATGACGACCTGTTTGCTGACAACAAAGGCTACTTTACGTTTGAGACGCCGGAGCAGGTGAAAGTTCTTTTTATCGCACCACAGGAGAAAGACGTTCGTTTTTTTCGTCTGGCGCTCAACCCGACGCCGGATTCGGAATCACGTATTCGAACCAGTTACATTGCCCCGGGGGAAGTTTCTTTTAATCGTGTGAAAGATTTCGACGTCATCATTTTGTCGGACATCAAGCGTGTTGAGGGAAATTTATTGAATTCATTAAAAAATCATTTGGAGAGCGGCAAGGGTTTGATTTTATTCCCTGGTAGCGACATGGATTTGCGTCAGCTCAATGATAATTTGAACCGGGAACTTTCTTTGCCCGAATTTACGGCGACCGAAGGAAAGTTGGGGCAAAAAGATTTTTTTCTCAGTCTCGGGAAATTTGATCAGAGCCATCCGATTTTCTCAGGTATTTTTGAAAATAATAACAAAAAATTTTCATCCCCCTCGTTCAATTTTTTAGTTAAATTTCGCCTGAAGCCGGAGCACAGTGTGGTGATGAGATTTAGCAACGGCGAGCCGTTTCTCGTGGAAAGTAATTTTCAGGGAGGCAAATGTTTGGTTTTTGCTTCCACTGCTGCCCCGAGCTGGTCAGATTTTTATTTGAAAGGAATTTTTGTGCCCCTGCTGCATCGGGCAGTGATGTACCTGGCAAATACGGGCAAAGTGAATGAGCAACAATTGTTCGTGGGAGACAAAATTGGCGCGTCTGTCGCCAACGTCGGTGATTTTGCCGAACTGGAAATGGAAAAGCCAGACGGGACGCGGCAGAAAGTCATTCCTGCCATCAAAAGCGGGGCGCTGAAAATTAATTTCACGGAAACAAATTCTTCAGGCGTTTATCGGCTTTATCAAAAAGAAAAATTGCTGGGGGACTGGGCCGTGAATTGTGATCCGGAAGAATCGGATTTTTCGTATTTTTCCGAGACTCAACTAAAAAAAGTTGTCGGCAAAGCTGTGATGATGAACGTAGAAAATGTGGCGTCGCTGACTGATGAGATTCGCGCCGTGCGTTATGGTAGAGAATTGTGGAAGTTGTTCGCCGCGGCGGCGTTTGTTTTGTTGTTGATTGAAATGTGGCTTTCGCGAGAGAGCGGAACGCCGAAAAATAAAAAGGAAGGTGCAATCTTTGAGCGAAATGTTTAAGGAAAAAGCGATCATTGTCGGCGTCGTTCATCAGAAACAGAGCAAAGAACTCTTGGACGAATATCTGGATGAATTAGAGTTGCTGCTGGACACGGCAGGCGCAGATGTGGTCAAAAGAATGGTTCAAGAACGCAAAAGTTTTGATTCGGCTTATCTTGTGGGAAAAGGGTTCGCCGAGCAAATCAAAGAGATCGTTGAAACCGAAGAAACGGACATAGTGGTTTTTGACGATGATTTAACACCGGCGCAGGCGAGAAATTTGGAACAATTGTGCCAAACGAAAATCATGGATCGCAGCGGGATCATTCTGGATATTTTTGCCAGACGCGCCAAAACGAGAGAGGCAAAGACCCAGGTAGAACTGGCACAATTGCAGTATTTCCTGCCGCGATTGACGCGAATGTGGACGCATTTGTCCCGACAGGCAGGCGGCGCCGGAATTGGTTTGCACGGTCCCGGAGAAAAGCAGCTTGAAGTTGACCGGCGAATCGTGCGCAAAAGAATTACCAGTTTGAGTCGTGAATTAGAGAAAATTTCCCGGCAGCGGGAAATTCGTCGCGCGGGGCGGAAGGATTTGTTCAATGTTGCATTACTGGGCTACACGAATGTGGGAAAAAGCACGCTGATGAATGCGCTGACCCAGTCCGATATTTTTGTCGAAGACAGGCTTTTTGCCACGCTGGATTCGACTGTACGTCAAATGGAGCACTCCGGGCAAGAAAAAATCCTCCTCATCGACACCGTTGGTTTTGTGCGCAAACTGCCGCATCATCTGGTGGCTTCATTCAAAAGCACGCTGGAGGAAACGCGGGATGCGGATTTGCTCATTCATGTCGTTGACGCCAGCCATCCCTATTTTCGCGATCAAATGGAAGTCATCCGCGGTGTGATGCGCGAGATGGAATTGGACGACAGACCAACTTTGCTGGTTTTCAATAAAATCGATAAAATTGAAAATAAAGAATTTCTGAGCGAACTCAAACGCGAGTTTGACCCCTGTTTCCTCATTTCGGCGCAGCGGCAAATTTTTGTCGATGAACTGAAACAGGAAATCATCAGGCAAGCTCAGGCGCAAAGCGTGACGGCGCAGGTGAAAATTGCGCTGACAGAGCAGAAAAAACTTTCTTCGGTGTATCAATGGGCAAATATTTTACAAAAAAAATACGAAGACGGGTTTGTTGTTCTCGATATTGAATTTCCTGTGGCAAATAAACGTTGGTACTATCAATTGATCGAATCCACTGAGTCCGTTTCCTGATTTTCAAAAGTAACGGAAATTTTCATGCGCATTTTAATCATTGATGACGAGCCAAATATCGGAAAAACGCTTGCCGGATTTTTGACCGACATGGGTCACCAAGCTGAATTTTGCACCGCGGGCGGCGTCGGCTTACGCAAGGCGCTGGAAGATAATTTTGATTTGATCTTTCTGGACGTGAAACTTCCCGATATTAACGGACTGAAAATTTTACAGCAGGTCAAAGGCGCAAAGCCGGATTTGCCGATTATCATGATCAGCGGCGAGGCGGATTTACAGACCGCGGTGAACGCGACAAAAATGGGCGCGTACAATTTTCTGGAAAAGCCGCTCAATCCGGATCGCGTGATTTTGGAAGTGAAAAATATCGACCGCCAGCGGAAAATGCTGCGCGAATTTTCTGATTTAAAAAAATTAATCGAATCGGAATATCAATTGATCGGAAATGCCGCGGCGTTGGCGAAAGTGAGACAGGAAATCGAACGCGCTGCTCCTTCTGAAGGACGCATTCTGATTTTTGGCGAGAACGGAACAGGGAAAGAACTCGTCGCCAGAGAGATCCATCAGCGCAGTCAGCAGCGAAAGGGCCCTTTTGTGAAAGTGAACTGCGCGGCTATTCCCAAAGATTTGATCGAAAGCGAACTTTTTGGCCACGAAAAAGGCGCATTCACCGGCGCTATTCGAAAAAAATCCGGTCTGTTCGAAGAGGCGAACGGAGGAACACTTTTGCTGGACGAGGTTGGCGATCTGTCGCTGGAATCACAGGCAAAATTGTTGCGCGTGCTTCAGGAAAATGAATTTAACCGCGTTGGCGGAACTGCGCCGGTGAAATTCAATGCCCGTATCATTTCAGCGACGAACAAAAATTTGCCCGAAGAAATCGGTCGGGGAAATTTTCGCGAAGATCTTTTCTTTCGTCTCAACGTGATTCCCATTCACGTGCCTCCTTTGCGCGAACGAAAAGAGGACATCCCGCTTTTAGTGAAACACTTCATTCGTAACTACAGCTTAAAAAACGGCAAACGAGAAAAGAAACTCTCTCCAGAAGCTCTCTCACTTTTTTTTGAATACGACTGGCCTGGCAATGTTCGCGAACTGAAAAATTTCATCGAACGGCTGGTAATTATGACTGACGGCGACGAAATTTTAGCGCAAAATGTAAAGACTTTTTTCCCCGATGCAACGCTGTTGCGACATGCAGGAATCGAAAGCGAGCCATTAGAAAGTAAGACCGGATTATCTCTGAAAGAAATGCTTCGCAATTATGAGAAAAGAATTTTGTTTCGAGAATTTGAAAAGACAAACGGGAACATCTCCCGCATGGCAGCCAATTTGGAGACCGACCGCCCAAATCTACATCGAAAATTAAAAA
Source organism: Calditrichota bacterium (assembly GCA_013152715.1). Lineage (NCBI taxonomy): Bacteria > Pseudomonadati > Calditrichota > Calditrichota bacterium. Next base: position 3,825 of record JAADFU010000178.1, on the reverse strand, counting down.
AATATGGAATTAAAAAATAGCCGAAATGTTGATTTGATTTTTTCCAGAAGGGCAAAATCATGAAATTAAAAACTTGTCTAATCATTTTATTTTTCTTTGCCACGATCAATATTTTTGCTCAGAGCGGCAGCGAAGATTTTCAGCGCAAAGGTACAAATATCAATTACGACCTGGACGATTGGATCACGTATTCCATGACGCGCTGGGTGACATCAATTTCAGAAGGCAGAGATTTCGTCTATTTTGGTACAACTGGCGGGATCATAAAATATAACATGTACTCTAATCGCTGGGACAGAACCTGGACCGTCAGCGACGGTTTGCCGGATAATTTCATCATCACCGTGGCGTACGATTTTAATACCGACTATCTCTGGTGCTCAACGAGTTTTGGCGTGAGCGTTTTTCGGGCGGTCTGGAAAAAGTGGGAGAATTATTTTAAAGACGAACTTGGCATCGTTCCGGGTGATGACATCGTTTCCATCGGATTCGACGACCAAAATGTGTGGCTGCAATCGCGAGACGGCGAAATTTTTCGCAGCCAGAATCAGCAGGGTACTTTTTTCCGAGAGACCGGGAATTCCGTAAATTTTGATGCTATTCACTGGTCCAATGAAAATACTTACAGCGAAAACAAAGCGCTTGATTTGTACATGAACGGAAATTATTTTTTTGACGCCAAAGGATTTATCCGTGACACGAATCTTGACGAGTACAAAATCACCAGCTATTTGCATGATCACTGGAACAATATCTGGATTGGCACCTGGGGGCTTGGCGCCGCTCAAGCGGATTCGCGAATCAAAACTTTGGAGTTAATTCCGTACGGTCTGTTCATAAAAAATGTCAATGCTTTCGATTTTGACGATGACGGAAAACTATGGGCGGGAGGCACTGGCGCTTACAACGGACAAAGCGGCGTTACCTGCTGGGATTTTTCCAATAATGATGTTCGCTATTTCCAGTCGCGGTTTGAAAATACCATGTACAGCGATCAGGTAACAACGATGGCGACGGACGGCGAGTATGTCTGGATCGGTACCCAGTACGGACTTTTACGTTACAATCGCGCACGAAATGAATGGAAAACATTTGACACCGGACTTGGTTTGCGGGACAACTGGGTGCTGGACGTGGAGGTAGATTCTAATTTGGTGTGGATTGCCACGACTCTGGGTTTGAATGTGCTGGAGAAAGATCGTATGTACACGAAGAATTATCGCATCAAAGATGTCGTTCCCAAAGATATTTTAAACATGCGAGTTTACGATGTCGAAGCGATGGAAAATTTGCTCTGGATTGGTACGGATTACGGCGTTTATGTTTATGATAAAAATAAAAAGAAAGGCGGCTTTGAAAATGATCCCAATGGTCCGCAAAACAATCGTGTGACAGCAGTTGGCATTTTTGACGTCCGAGAAGTTTGGTGTGGATTGGAAGACGGCGTTGAGGTGTACGACGTGAAAGAGAAAAAGTGGCGCGGCGTTCCGGAGCGGAGATTTCACACCAATAGCCCGGTGAATTTCATCGTTGTCGATGATTCTGCCGCCTGGGTGGCGACTAACCAAGGCGTGCTGAAATTTGACAAACGCCGCAATCGCTGGCGCCGTTTCACAATCGAGGACGGTTTACCCGACAATGTTGTGAATTACATTTTGCTGGATGGCGATTACATCTGGTTTGGCACGCCCGAGGGACTGACACAATTTTATTGGAATTCCCCGTATCGGATCGATTGATTCAAAATTGAAAAAGTCAGATTGTTTTTTCTAAATTTTAAAAGATGGAACGAACAAATGGACCCACAAGAATCTTCTCGTTTGAAACGCCCTCTTCATGAAATGCCGGAGTATGTCAAGGTGGCATTGGAAAAAAACAACTTGATGGAACCCTACCGTGAACGTCCGCCTTATCAGCAGAACGACTACATCGGCTGGATCAATCGCGCCAAAAGACAAGAGACAAAAGAAAGACGGCTGGCGCAAATGCTGGAAGAACTCAGGCGTGGCGACAAATACATGAAAATGGATTATCGAGCAAAAAAAAGTTGATTTCAAAAAAGCAGAGAACATCCCATGACACACCAAAGAATGAAACCCCACTCAAAAAAGGCTGGCTTGCCGCCAGGAACGCCGATTTATACTGATGAAAGAAAGATTGAGAAAGTAAAAATTGAAGTGATCGATTATCAGAAGGATCGGTTTGAAGAATATCAGTTCAAAACAGTTGAAGAATGTTTCCCGTTTAAAAATAAGCCGTCGACAACCTGGATAAATATTTGTGGCTTGCACGATGTGGCGGTAATTGAAAAAATTGGTGAACATTTTGAAATTCATCCGCTTGTTGTAGAAGATATTGTGCATCTGGAACAGCGGGCGAAAATGGAGGAATTTGATTCCTACCTTTATTTTGTACTGCGGATGTTTTCATTCCAGGACGGCAACTTCGATGATGAGCAGATTAGCATTATTCTGGGAAAAAATTATGTGATTACATTTCAGGAAAAATCCGGCGATGTTTTTGATGTCATTCGCGAGAGAATCAAAAGCGGAAAAAATCGTATTAACCGAGAGAAGGCGGACTATCTGGCTTATAGTTTAATCGATGTTATTGTGGATAATTACTTTGTCATTCTGGAAAAGATTGGCGAGCAGATTGAAGATTTGGAGGATGAGTTGTTGGTGAGCCCAACGACGAAAAGTCTGCACAAAATTCACAGTTTTAAACGGAAAATTTTATCCTTGCGCCGCTCGGTCTGGCCCCTGCGCGATGTGATCAGCCGTTTTGAGCGAATCGAGTCAAGAATTGTCAATCAATCCACGCAAATTTACATTCGCGACGTGTACGATCACACGGTGCAGATTATTGATACCATGGAAAACTATCGCGATATTCTGGCGGCGATGATGGACATTTATCTTTCCAGCGTGAGCAATCGCATGAATGAAATAATGAAAGTCTTGACGATTATTGCGACAATTTTTATCCCGCTGACTTTTATCGCCGGTATTTATGGCATGAATTTCAAGTATATGCCGGAAGTGCGCTGGCATTGGGGCTATCCGGCCGCTTTGTTCGTCATGTTGGTCATTGCAGTGATTATGTTAGTTTATTTTAGAAGAAAGAAGTGGTTATAAGCCTGAAGCCTGTCAAGGGTTTTGCGGATGTCTCGTTTCTATTTGGCGTCCCGATAAATTGGGGTGCTGAGTCAAGCGCGTTTTTTTATTTTTGAATGAGCCCCGCAATTTTTTTGTGAGGAATAAATTAGAAAGGTTATCAGGACAATTTTTTTCCTAAAAACATTTTCGGAGGATTCCACAGAATGAAGCAGCCCCAAAGAAAGTTGATCTTGTTTTTTATTCTTTACTTTTCGATTGGTTTGGCCAGCCTCGCTCATTCGCAAACCAAAAATCTAAAAATCGGCGACCCTGCCCCAACATTTGTCCTCAAATCTCTTGATGGAAATTATGTTTATCTGCGTGATTTTTGCGGTAAGCTTCGCCCGCCAATAAGGTTAAAAAAACAGCACGTGATCATCATCAGTTTTTTTGCCACCTGGTGCAAACCGTGCATGAAAGAAATTCCGGAATTAAATAAAATTGAGGCTCGCTTTAAAAATCACGGTCTAAAAATTTTTATGATTGATTTAAAAGAAGAAAGACAAATCGTGACCAAATTTGCCAGAGAACGGAAGCTTCCGGGCGCGATTCTATTAGATAAGTACGGCATGGCTGCAAAAAAATATGGCGTGGAATCATTGCCCCGATTGTTCCTCATCGACCGCAATGGTAAATTGGTTTGGAAGACCAAAGGTTATCAGGAAAA
>JAADFU010000177.1:12523-29460 GCA_013152715.1 Calditrichota bacterium | reverse complement strand
GTTCCTTTCGCATCGTATGAATGAGATTCTTAAAGTGAGAAATAGCAAAAATTAATCTGATCTATTCCTTCTTTTGCCACGAAAGAGCAGACAGTCTTCCTTAATTGCAATTTTTGTTAAAATGTGAACAAAATAATTATAATGATAGTGAAATATACCGACAACAATCAATTCCATCTGGATATTTTTTTGAACAAGAGTGCATTTTAAGAAAATCAATTATTATGAAAGTGCATAAGAAAATTGATTCCGTAATCCTTGTCAACAAATCCGATACCCCCATCGGCACTGAACCCAAACTCCCCGCCCACCAAAAAGGCCTCCTCCACCGTGCCTTTTCGGTGTTTATTTTTAATCGGGATGGCGAAATGTTACTCCAGCGGCGGGCATGGGAAAAGTATCACTCGCCGGGGCTGTGGAGCAATGCCTGTTGCAGCCATCCACGGCCAGGGGAGGATACCGCTGCTGCTGCGCATCGCAGATTGAAAGAAGAATTGGGTTTTGATTCTGAGATTGAAGAAAAATTTCATTTTATTTACCGGGCGGAATTTGATAACGGACTGATTGAACACGAGTTGGATCATGTTTTTATCGGTCAGTACGATGGGGAAATCACTCCTGATCCGGCGGAAGTGGCAGAAATTCGCTGGATTAATCCAAATGTGTTAAAGCAGGAAATTGCTGAAAAACCGGATGAGTTCACTGTCTGGTTCAAGATTGTGCTGGAACGCGTGTTGGAAATTCTGTGAATTAAAATATGTGCTTTCTTTTGCGTAGCTTCCTGTTTGTGATCGTCGGGCTTTGGTTCGGCTATTTTTTTGTTGCAAATTTTTATTCCTTTTATTTTATTCGTCATTTTTGGAAGCGGTCATTTCAAAAAAGTTTTCCTGAATTTTTCTTGTCCAATGCCCCGGCTTGCTGTTCCCGATAATAAAATTGTCCACCTGCACGATGGGCGTGATTTCAACAGTTGTTCCGACTAACAGCAGCTCGTCGAGGTTTTCCAAATCGCTTTCTGGGATGGGCCTTTCCCTGACGGGAAGATTGATTCTCGGGCAAATTTCCTTCAGAACAACCTGTCTGGTGATGCCCGACAAAATCAAATTGGAAAGCGGTTGTGTGTAAAGCACGTTCTCTTTGATGCCGCAAACGTTAGTGTGTGTGCCTTCGGTGATATAACCGTCTCTGACAAAAATTGCCTCGGCGGCGCCGTTATCGATGGCGTTTTGCCGCGCCAGAACATTCGGCAGCAGGGCGATAGATTTGATGTCGCAGCGCAGCCAGCGCAGATCGGGCTGACGGAAAACTTTCACACCGTTCTCGATTTCTTCGGTGTGAGATTTGAATTTCGAAGTCATGATTAGCACTGTGGGAGGCGTATCTTTTGGCGGAAAGAAATGCCGTCGCGGATTAAAGGCGCCGCGGGTGATTTGAATGTAGGCCAGCGCATTTTCGCCCGGTAAATTATTTTTTTTTATTAAAAATTCAATAATTTCAGGGAATTCTGTCAAATGAGGCGGCTCGATTCGCAATTCTTTCAAACCATTTTCCATTCTTTTCAAATGCGCCTCTGTCTGAAAAAAATGATCGTCGTAATAGCGCACGACTTCGTAAACACCATCGGCAAATAAAAATCCGCGTTCGTAAGGGGAGACAGATATTTTTTCTTCTTCAATAAATTCACCGTTGAAGTAAGCTAACATTAACCTTTCCTCCAAAAAATTCAGGTTTGAATTTTTCAATGGTTTTTATTTTCAAAAAAATCAGCTATTTGCGCACGGCAAAGTTCGAGCTGACATCCGACGGCCAGATGGCCGCAGTTACTCTTCAGTATTAAAGTTTCGGCATTAATCATTTGCGCCAATTTCAGCGCCGGCGTTGGGTTGATGTAATGATCCTGTTTGGCAACGATAATGAAAACTTTTGCTTTGATCGTTGCTGCGGCTTTTTCCATGGAGCCGCCGAATGAACGCGTGATGTCGTGAGAAATCATGGCGCGCGTTTGATATTCCCAGTTGTCCACAGTGAAATAGAGCTTTTTTGGGGCGTCGAAACTGGCGAGAAAATCCGCAAATTCTTCGCGGGAAATATGCTGCACTCGATGTTCCGGTGTGCGTGCAATCAGCGCCTGAGTCATGCGCAGAGTTTTCAAAATTTCATTTTCAGGCTGTCGCGATTTTTTCCCGGATTCGATGATTTGCAAATAGGTGTGAAAAATCAACAAGTCAAAAGTGGACGGCTTTGGCGTGCAAACATACGCCACGGCTTTGTCGATGAAATCAGGATAGGAAACGATCCATTGTAACACTTGCATGCTGCCCATAGAGCCGCCGATAATGCCGTACAGATTCTCGATGCCCAGAACTTTTGTGAGCAGCAAATATTGGGAATTCACCATGTCGCGAATTGTGAAAACAGGGAATTGATCTCCGGGCTGAAGCTCGCTATTGGAAGGCGAACTAGAGACGCCGTTTCCCAGGGCATCGACGCAGATGATGAAATAGCCAGTGCTGTCAATCAGGTTGTTTGGCCCGATGAAATGGGAAAGATGCTCGCTGGTGCCGCCAAACCAGGTCGGATTCAAAATAGCGTTTGATTTTTCCTGATTTAATTGGCCGAAAGTGCGGTAGCCGACGCGCAAATCTTTTAGCGTGTCGCCGCTTTCGAGCACGAAATCGCCCAGTCGTGCAATGTGCAGATTTGAATCGGCGTAGGCGTGAATTGCAAATGACAAAAACAACAAAGTCAAAAACAAGCGTTTCATGGCAATCTCTTTCAAAAAGGTTAGCAATTTGGGTTGTGTTTCATATTTTTTCAAAACTACTCAACTTCTCCTTTGAACCATTCCTTGGCTTGAATTTTTTCAATGTGGCGGGTCTGCGGATCGATCACAAATTCGATGCTGGCGCTATACATTAAATCGTACTGATGCGAAAGGGCAATGATGCGATGGCGTTCGTCATCGTAGAAAAATTTCCAATTAGGTTTTGGCGACAATTCGAGTTTTGATTCTTTAACAGTGATTTGTTTTTGCAATTCTGGAAGGATTAATCGATATGTCGAATCCAGAGTCGGGACAAATTTTTCACAACGAGCGAGTTGCCGGAATTGATCGGGATATAGTTCGAGGCGATGAATGGTTTTTTTAATGTAGCGCATTGTCTGCGATTTTATTTTCCATTTGCCGGTAATCTCAACGAGCGAATTTTTTGGAGCAGCAATGGGCCTGGCGAGGGGTATCCGCAAAAAGCCAATTTTCTCTCTGAAAATGTTCAGATAGGAGGATCTGGTTTTACTCGTTGCCGGCCGGTAAATTGCGGTGAGAATCGCAGTTGAATCATTTTTCAAATTGACGTCTTGCGGAGTGATTTCAATGTATCGCTGGTGATTGTAAAAATATGATTGGTCAAAAAGGAGCTGCGGCGCGGTTGGATGACAGGACAACGCCAACAGTGTGACGATGGCAAATCTGATTTTTGACATGGAGACGCCCCCCGTTTTATTAGAGAAAAGGGTCACTTCAAAAATATAAAATTTTATCAACTCAATAGCAAGCGGAAAATGAAAAAAAGTCATTTTTATTATCCGTGTTTGCGCGGTTGCAGCAAATTATCAAAATTGAAACTTTGTCCGTCATCAAGGATGATGATTCAGCGCAAAAAAATAAAAATCTTCTTGATTTTTATTGGTTAAATCTCTACATTTATAAAATTTGATATTATTAACTATTTGAGTTGGCAGACGAATATGACAAAACAAACGGGTAAGCCCATCTCTTTGCTTTTGGGAGAAATAGCGAGCGAGCTTTTTGCAAATTGTAATGAGAAAGAGAGTCGCTACGTGTCTCGCTACGGCATCTCTCTCGGGGAAGCCAAATGTTTGCGGAAGATGAATGGATTTGATAGTCTGACAGTAAATCAACTGGCTCATGAATTGAATCTAACCAGCAGCCGTATTACGCGCATTACTGATAGCCTGGTCGCCAAAGGCTACGTACTCAGAGAAACTGATTCGCACGACCGGCGCGTTTACAATTTGACGTTGACTGAGAAAGGAAAGAAATTGGCCGGCGATCTGATTGACGGCTACAAAAAAATCCATAGCGAAATTTTGAGAAATGTTCCGCAAGAGTATCACGCAATAATGATCGAAGCGCTGAAGGTATTAAATCTGGCCGTTGTGGAATGGCTTGAGAAACATTGATGCGGTTGAAAATGTGCGTGGGGCATCTTCCCGCGCTAAACAATTAATTTCACAATTTGCTGCAAAAGTAAACTTCGCCATGACGACGCCAGTAATTTTGAAAAAGTTCGCTGTACTGATTGCCGGGTATAAATAAATATCTGGCTTTTTTTTTACTGATTTTGACGCTAACTGGCGCTGAATTCGATGAACCGTTTTTTGGGCGCTAATCACTGGATTTTCATTGTGAAATTCGAAATGTTGCGGATTGGGAAGCGGCGGCAAATCGAGCAGAAATTTGCTAATAAAATTGAACTTCTGGCAAAACATTTCGTTAAAGCTTCTTACGAAAAAATCTGGTGCAATGATGGTACAGAAATTGGAAAAAGAGCTCAGCGAATTGAAGGAACAATTGGCGAGTTTGAAAAAGGGCAATCAAAACAAGGCGGCGCTGATCATCTTTTCCGGCGATCTGGACAAGCAAATCGCAGCGTTCAATATTGCCACTGGCGCTGCGGCGTCGGGTATGGAAGTGGTGATGTTTTTCACTTTCTGGGGAATTTCGGCGCTGCGCCATGCGAAGAAGAAAGCGTCGGGGAAAGATTTGATTTCTCGCGTGTTCGGCTGGATGCTTCCCAAAGGAATGGGGAAAATAAAATTGTCGCAAAAACATTTTGCCGGCGTCGGCACGCACATGATAAAGAGATTAATGGAAAAAAAGCGCGTTCCGTCTCTATATGAAATGTTGAAAATCTCCGAAAGTCTGGGCGTGCGCATTTACGTCTGCCAGATGTCCATGGGATTGATGGGGTTTCAGCGCGAAGAGATGATTGATTACGATCATTTGAAATATTGCGGCGTTGCAACATTTATTGCAGAAGCAAAAGACAGCCAAATTCAATTATTCATTTCCTAAACGTTAAGCGACTTTTGTCATTGATTGATTTTATGGATGTTAATTAAGGACAGAAGGGAATCTTTTAAGATTATTGCTCATCTAAAGAAATGGAACACTTTTGCAATATAATCGTAAAAAATTGTGAATAATGTCGATTGCGCGAAAAGGGAATGCGCTAATGGTGAGCTTATTGATTTAACAGAGCAGAAAGTTGTCTTGTTCTTTGAAAAATTAAACCTGGCAGCCTATTTGCAACTCTGTCAAGAATGTTCATTTTTCCCATGGTAAAAAATATTTCTTGACATTACTGCAAAATATTGTTATATTATTTTTTATAACAGCTTAATTTCTTGAATGTTATCTGGTATGGTGTTGCTAGTAGGATCAAATTCTGCGTCAATTAATTTCGGAAACAGTTCTTGTATTGCAACCATTCGATAATTCGAGCATAATTTTGACTACGGTAAAGAAACAATTTCTTATCCTCAGCGTGATCTGGCTCTTGCTTTTTTTGCTCTCACAATATCTCTTGGGATTTCAGCATTGGGATGTGCCGAGTCTCAGCATCGCTAATTACTATCTCTTTTTGATGATTTTTCTGTTGGCTGTCACGATTGCAGTGAAGGAAAAGTATTTTCCCATCGCTTATCTGTACGTCAGCCTGATGGCGCTGGCCTATCTGTCCGGGTTTTTCGTTATGTTCACCGGCAAAGCCTATGGCATCGGAGATGATTCTCTTATGTACAAATGCTGGGGATACAGGAAAATCGCGATTCACCTGGCGGTCTTTTTGAGCGTCGCTTACATTGCCATTTGCCAGGTGGGACGAAACTGCAAAAGAGTTTTTCGTGTGGCCGTTAGTCTGGCGCTCGGGTTTTTGGTGGCATACTTCTTTTTCAGGGACCTTGTTTACAATCCGGGCCAATTGCTTCAAGAAGGGATCATAGATCGTCTTTTATCCGCCGGCATTGCGATGAATGCCTTGACGATTGTGCTCATTAGCGTTTATAGCCTTTCATACTATCGCCAGGGAAAGCCATTTTCCGGACACATAAATTTTTTGGTTGTGGGTTTCTTTTTCTTTTTGCTCATTGATATCAATGATAATTATTTTACGTTGCAGCAGAAAGAAAGTCCGATAATCAGCCAGGTGATATTAATTATCAATCTGATTTATTTTGTGTTGGTTTTGGCGCACAAACTCTATTTCATGCAATCGCCGTACGGCAGTTTTTGGGAAGAAGCTGTTAGTGGCAAAAGGAAAACCAAATACGACATAATTCTCAAGATTTCATCTGTCGAGAAAAAGCTGCTGGAGTTCACGGAGCGTTTTCAACCTGCTCATCGCTGGATTTTATCTGTGATTTTGATTTGTATCGCCATCGTTTTGCTGATATTATTTTTTCCTTATGAATATACTGCAAGGACGGTGGCCGTCATCATTGTGTTTGCTGTTTTGTTGTTATCATATCTTTTTTATTTAATAAAGAAGAAGACCAACAAAGAGTTTAAAATAAAAAGAAAGGAAAAACTAATAACTAAAGGTACAAAAAACAAACAAAAAAAAGGTGCACAAAATGGAAGAAAAAGCGAGAAATAACGACCAGCTTGAACAGCAAGAGCCAATTGTTGGTTCGAGCCCTGAAGTGCGTCGTCTCAAACGCGCTGTTAAAAAATTAGCTAAAATCGAATCCAATGTATTAATTGTTGGCGAGACCGGGACCGGCAAAGAGTTCATTTCCCGGCACATTTTTAATCTGAATCGTCGTTACAACAAAGCATTCGTGAGAATCGATTGCTCTGCATTGGGCAAAACTATTGACCAGAAAGACTTGTACGGACAGGATTCCGAAGGCGATCAGGCAGTGATGCGCAGCATCGGTTTGCTGGAAAAAGCGAATAAAGGAATTCTCTATCTGGACAATGTCGGCGATATGAACAGCGAATATCAGGAAGAATTTTTGCGTGTTTTGCGTGATAAAATGATTCGTCGCGTGGGCAGTCAGGAAAGCGTTTTTGTCGATGTGCGCGTGATTGCCGCCACGGATCGCGATCTGTTGCCGGAAATTGATTCCGGGAAATTTCGCCGTGAATTGTATTTCTTGCTGAACACTATCACGCTGGTCATTCCGCCGCTGCGCGAGAGAAAACAGGATATTCCTGACTTGTTTTCTTATTTTCTTGAAAAATATTGTGAGCAGGAAGAAAAAGAATTGCCGGCGGTCAACTCTGAAATTTTTGAATCAATTTTAGAGTACAATTGGAAAGGCAATATCCGCGAGTTAGAAAACACAGTGCAAAATCTGGTGATGCTTTCCCCTGAAGGCGAACTGTCGCCGGAGTTTCTGCCGTTTCGCATCAAAAAACATCCTTACGAATTCCTGGAGCCGCGCAATCTCAAACGGGTTATTTCCGATATTGAGGTTTACCTGATCAAAAAAGCGCTGAACAAATTCGGCGGCAATCAGGTAAAAGCGTCTCGGTTATTGGGAATTCCCGAAGCGACGTTGCGATTCAAAATGAAAAAATATCGTATTCCGCGTGAATAGTCAGAGTTGTATTTTTTCAAATAAAGAAGGCGCCCAATGCGGCGCCTTTTTTGTTAGTGAAAAGGAAAATTTTATCTCCACAGACGAAAGCGTTCTTTCAGGGGCACTTTCTCTTTGGGAACTTCCACGATCATGCCGCCCTCGCTGAAGAAAAATAAATCTCCGATCATCAGACCAATGGATTTGCGCAAAGGTTTCCAGTTTTGGCGGTAGGCTTCGCTATCCACGCGGGTGCCTTCGCGGGATTTTTGCACTAATCGCACCCGCTGCGGGTATTCCCTGTTAATCATGAAGGGCGAATGGGTAGTGTAAATGAGCTGGTTTTTCATGGCGAAATTTTCCAACACCTTGACCAGATCTTTTTGCCCGGACGGATGGAGATGAATGCCGGGCTCGTCGATGAGAAACATATATTCATTTGCCCGGGCTTCGTAGGTCTGCGCCAGAAAATTAATGTAGAACGAAAGATACCAGCGAAAACCGAGACTGCGAGATTCCGGCGTGTCAAAAACCGTGGTGCTGTCAGAAATGTCGATGTACAACAATTTTCCGTTGACATTGAGCTTGATCTCGATGGTCGGCTCCTGTGACCACACTCGCCTGATTTGCTCGGTGATCACCCGGCTGGCTTCTTCCGAGGCGCGTCTGCCGCGAGTGGAATCCTCGAAAATGACTTCCATGTTCTGGATGCCGCCGACCTTGAGCAGATTGCGTTCTGTGGTAAATCCCGGTCGGCCATCAACCAGGCTGTAATAGTCCACGCGATTTTTTATCAGCGGGATATTGTCGAAATAGACAATTTTTGGTAAAATGCGCAGAAATTTTTTAATATCGGGGATGGGAATCTCTGAATCGTCAATGTAAACGGTGTAGTCTGTGATCTCAGGCCCGTCTTTTTTAACAGAAAAGTTTTCCGCCGATTTGAACGCTTCTGAGTGTTGGATCAGCTTCATGCGATTTTCTTTTGTTAAATTAGAAAATTCCAGCACAATTTCCGGGCATTTTTTTTGATAATAATATTCAGAATATTGGCAGGTCATCGTGTTGTCGAACGGCGCGTCGAAATTAAACGCCACCAGCGATTTGAGGATGTTTGTTTTTCCGCTTTCATTGGGCCCGATGAGAACGGTAATTCTGGGGTCGTAAGGAATTGTCAGGTCAAAGATCGATTTAAAAGCGCGGATGTAAGCATTTGATAGAGTCATTTTCAATCCTGTAAGTTGGCGGTCGGTTATTGTTACGATAATATAACAAGCTAATATTTTTAAGTCAAGTAAAAAGTTGATTTATTTGAAAAAAATAAAAAGATAGTTTTATTTGACGAAAGCTAATAAATTTTACGTTTACGATTGATTTTGCAGTCTTTTTCGCCTTGACTATTAATAAAAATTATTGTATATTTAAGTTTATTTGACGGAAGTCTGCTTTACTGAAAAGTGCGGCATTCACGAATAAGCCCATGCCAGACCATCGATCAAAACTCGGAGCAAAAAATGAGCATAGGAAATGGATGTCTTGATAGTTCGCAAGGGTTACGCATCGGATTTGTGGAACAACGGGATTTTTGGGATTTTAAACTGACGGGTCCCTTTTCTGTTTTCGACGAGCGAGGCGAGGCGATTTTAAAGAATGTGCCGCCAACGTTTCGCTGTCGGATTCAGTTGGAAAATTGGCAGCCGGCGAAATTTGAATATCAGATTTTGATTGGTCGCTTTTTTGACAAAAGCAGCGCCAGAGAAGCGGAATACAAATTGATCGAGAAAGGAGTCGGGGCAATGCTGCGCCGCATTGGCGGCAAGCATATTCACAGTAATAAAATTGTTCAGGATACAACGGAGTACTGGCTGGTCGTGGATCAGATGAAGTCTGAGCAAGACGCGCAAGAGTTTGCTAAAGAGAGGTTGCCGGGAATTCCGTACACTGTCATTCGTCAAAAAATCAGCGAACCTCACGCGTTGTTCAATTTACTGGATCACACTTCTGAAAAATTGGGGGAATCCCAGAATTTGATTCGGGTTGTCCCTGAAAATGCGAATACCAAGGTATTTCTCTATCACCTGACACGCGAAGGGTCGGAAAGCAAAGAATTTGAGAGATATGCAAAATTGCGGGGAGTAGTTGAATTTCGCTGTTTGCACAATGATTTGATTGGCGCGATTTCAACGTTCCCGGTCGAAGACTATGTGGAGAATATTGTCGCGTTGAATTACGCGGACGGAATGCCGGTGAACGCGCTGAAAGCTCTGTCCGTAGCTGTGAGAAGCAAGGCACTGTCCGGATATTGCGTGCGCCATGAAAATGAACCCTATGATATTTGCAATAAAAGCCATTGCCAGACATTTGAGGGCTATCGCGAGATCCCTGATAGTGTGAAAAAAATCATCAGAAGCACAACGGGAGAAGTGCTTTTTCGCAAAAAGAGGATTGTGCAGGCTGAAATGACAGCGGTCTGCGGCGGGCATACTGAATCCGCGTCATTGCCGGACAGGTACAAATTTGAGCTCGATTATCCGCCGGTGTTTGATAGCCAGCGCAAGCAGATCCCGAAGAAATATTCAGATCTGTCCGATGAGACGACCATTCGGAGCTGGATCGATGAGTTTGTCGATGCCAATTGTGATTTGAACGAGAAAGCCGATCCGGCGGTTGTCAGTGTGTTTCAGCCGGATTTTCGCTGGAGCCGATTTTATGCCAGCGACGAATTGGGAATGTTGATCGAGAAAAAAATAGGCCGCTCGATCGGCGCTATTTTCGCTATCATTCTCACGAAAAGAAGCCTTTCCGGGCGCGTGCAGGAAATGGAAATTTTGGCGGCGGATACGAATCTGGTTTTAAAGGGAGAAACTGAAATCCGTCAGATTTTCGGCGGAGTTGATGAACTTCCCGGCGCTTGTTTCTACGTTGAGAATCAAATGGACGAAGAAGGTTTCCCAATTTCATTCACTTTTCACGGAGCGGGCCGCGGCCACGGCGCGGGTTTGTGCATTGCTGGATCTATCGGGCTGGCACAGAACGGCGTCGGGTACAAAGAAATTTTGTCCCACTATTTTCGTGGCACGACTTTGAAAAAAATTTATGGAGAATAAATTATGATTTCAGACTTGAATGAACAACTGAAAAATTTGATCCTGCGCATTGAAAAACTTCGAGGTTATCTTTGAAATAGAAAAAAAACAGGAAGAAATCAAATCATTTGAGAAAAAAACGCTGGCGCCGAATTTCTGGGACAATCGTGAGCAAGCGCAGAAAATTATGCAGAAAATTGACGAGCGAAAGAACGTTGTCGAAAAATGGCAGTCATTGCGGGACAAAGCCAATTACGTCAAAGAACTGCTGGAATTAACGGAACAGGAAGAAGACAGCCAGTTTTTGCAGGAATTGACGACTGAGCTCGATTCGCTGCAAAAAGGTATCGATGACCTAGAATTTGAGAGTATGCTCAGCGATCCGGACGATCATTTGAACGCGATTTTGACAATTCACCCGGGAGCGGGCGGTACCGAGAGTCAGGATTGGGCGCAGATGTTGATGCGCATGTACGTTCGCTGGATCGAGCGCAAGGGTTTTAAATATCAAATTATGGATTTGCAGGCCGGTGACGAAGCCGGGATTAAAAGCGTCACGTTGGAGGTGGCGGGAAAGTACGCTTTCGGATATCTGAAAGCTGAAATCGGCGTTCATCGGCTGGTGCGCATTTCGCCGTTTGACGCCAACAGTCGTCGGCACACGTCGTTTGCGTCGGTGTTTGTCTATCCCGAAGTGAATAACGAAATCGAAATCACAGTTAATCCCAATGATTTGAGAGTGGATACCTATCGCGCCAGTGGCGCCGGCGGGCAGCACGTAAACAAGACGAGTTCCGCGGTGCGCATAACGCATCTGCCCACGGGAATTGTGGTGCAATGTCAGAGCGAACGCTCGCAACACATGAATCGCGATAATGCCATGAAAATTTTGATGTCTCGATTGTACCAAAAGAAAAAAGAAGAGGAGCGCCAAAAGCTGCAACAATTAGAGGACAGTAAAAAAGACATCGCCTGGGGCAGTCAGATCCGCTCCTACGTTTTTCATCCGTACAACATGGTCAAAGATCATCGTACAAAAGTGGAAACCAGCAATATTCAGGATGTAATGGACGGTAATCTTGACGCGTTCATTCAGGCGTATTTAATGGAAAATGCAAGCTAATTGCCAGGAAATTATTAAAATTAAAAATTTTTTGGCATATTTTGTTGGACAAATAATGAAATCGATTTCAATTGAATTTTTTTTAAATTTGTAAAGTAGAAATTAATAGCATCAGTTTCAGGAGGAAGAGTTGCGCCCAACAGTGGCGGAGATTGATCTTTCGGCAATATCTTTTAATATTCGGGCGATTCGAGAAAAGGTTTTTCCGGCTCAGGTGATGGCAGTGGTTAAGGCTGACGCCTATGGTCATGGCGCTGTGCCGGTAGCGAAAGAAGCGTTGAAAAGCGGCGCGGCATATCTGGGCGTTGCTCTTGTGGAGGAAGGCATTGAACTGCGAGATGCCGGAATACGGGCGCCGATTCTCGTTTTTGGCGGCGCTTTGGAAGAACAATTGCCTCTCTTTGCCAAATACAATTTAGAACCGACGATTTACACTATTGAACTTGCGCGCTATCTTTCGCAGATTGCCAGAAGCGAAAACAAAAAAATTCCCGTGCACGTGAAGGTTGATACCGGAATGGGGCGAGTCGGCGTGCCACACGCCCAGTCCATGGCGTTCATCGAGACGATTGCCCAGTTGCCGGGAATTGAAGTGAAAGGACTTTACACGCATTTTTCGACATCGGACGAGCGGGACAAAAGTTATTCTCATTTGCAATTTGCCAGATTTGAGGAAATCATTCGCTGTTTGAAAAATAAAAAAATTGAAATCCCGCTCAAACATGCTGCCAATAGCGGGGCAATTTTGGATTTGCCAGAGACATATCTCGACATGGTCCGTCCCGGCGTGATGATGTACGGTTACTACCCGTCAAACCAAACAACGGAAAGCGTCACCATTAAATCGGCGATGACATTTAAAACCCGGGTGCTGCATATTAAAGATGTGCCGGAAAATACCAGCGTGAGTTACGGGCGGAAATTTATCACCAAAAAACCCACACGAATCGCGACACTGCCCGTGGGATACGCGGACGGTTACAATCGTCTGCTTTCCAATAAAGCGCAGGTAACGATTCGCGGCAAGAAATTTCCTGTCGTTGGCAGGGTTTGTATGGATTTAATTTTAATAGATTTGGGCGATGACCGGGAAGCTCAAATTGGCGATGAAGCGGTGTTATTTGGAAAAAAAGAAGAAAATAATTTTGCAGTGGAAGAGTATTGTGAAATCACCAATACGATTCCCTACGAGGTCACCTGCTGGGTGTCAAAAAGAGTACCGAGAATTTACAAAAAATAGTAACGGAGTTTGGAAGTGGAAGAATTGACAGAATTTCAGAAAATCAGACGAGAAAAATTAGAACAGATTCGGGAATTAGGTTTTAATCCTTATCCGTTTTCTTTTAAAAGGACGGATTTTGCGGCGGATATTATTGAAAATTTTAATCCTGACGAAAAACGAAAAGTGAGCGCCGCCGGAAGAATCATGGCCATGAGAAAACACGGCAAAGCCGCGTTCAGCCACATCATGGATAGCAGCGGCAAAATCCAGATTTATGTGCGCAAAGATCATGTCGGCGATAAAAAATATGAGTTATTCAAATTGCTGGACATCGGCGACATTATTGGAGTGGAAGGCGAGATTTTCAAAACGCACACCGGCGAGATCACGATTTTAGTGGAAAAATTGGAATTGCTGTCCAAGAATTTGCGTCCGCTGCCCATTGTGAAAGAAAAAATTGAAGACGGCGAGCGCCAGATTTATGATGAGTTTGCCGACAAAGAGCTGCGCTATCGGCAGCGGTATGTAGATTTAATTGTTAATCCGCAGGTGCGGGAAGTTTTTCTCAATCGCACGAAAATTATCCGGGAATTGCGTTCTTTTCTGGAAGAAAAAGATTATCTTGAAGTGGAAACGCCAATTTTGCAACCTTTGTACGGCGGGGCTGCTGCCAGACCGTTCGTTACGCACCACAATGCCCTGGATATTGATTTGTATTTGCGAATCGCCGATGAACTTTATTTGAAAAGACTCATTGTGGGCGGGTTTGACGGTGTGTTTGAATTTGGCAAAGATTTCCGCAACGAAGGTATCGACCGTTTTCACAATCCGGAATTCACCATGCTCGAGTTGTACGTGGCGTACGAAGATTATTATTTCATGATGGATTTGGTGGAACAGATGGTGTCGCGTGCGGTCATGGCTGTGCACGGAACGCATAAAATAACTTTTCAGGGACATGAAATCGATTTCACGCCACCGTGGAAGAGAATCAAAATGCGCGATATTTTGCAAGAGGTCGCCGGAGAGGATTTATTCGGGAAGAGCCGGGACGAATTGCGTCAGGTCGCTAAAAAACTGAATGTTCCGGTGGATGACAGCGCTGACGTGGGCAAAATCATCGATGAAATTTTTAGCGAAAAAGTGGAGCCGAACCTCATTCAGCCGACTTTTGTCATGGATTATCCCATTGAATTGTCGCCGTTGGCGAAAAAACATCGTTCGGAATCAGGAATTGTCGAGCGGTTTGAGGGCTTCCTTGCCGGCAAGGAAATTTGCAATTCATTTTCCGAATTGAACGATCCCATTGATCAGAAAGAGCGTTTTCAGCAGCAAGTGGAATACGGCAGAGCCGGTGACGAAGAAGCCCATGTGATGGACGAAGATTACATACGCGCGCTGGAGTACGGCATGCCGCCGACAGCCGGATTGGGCGTGGGAATTGATCGTCTGGTCATGATTTTGACGGACTCGCCGTCCATTCGTGACGTTATCTTTTTTCCGCACATGCGGCCGGAGAAGAGTGAAAAAGAAGATAGAGGAGAATAGCTTGTCGAATAGATACGCCTTTAGCTATCTATTCAGAAGATTTCAATTTGCTCAAAAAGTAAACAGAAAAGCAGAAAAGAAATTGAGTGACACGCTGAAGAAAATAAAAAAGCTTGTTTTAATTGGCGATGTTCGTATTTCTGAACATGGATATGACGAACTTGTTAGTGATGAGCTTTCTGTTCGCGAAATTGTAAAGAGTGTGAATGATGCTATTTTAGTTGAAGATTATCCTAATTATCCAAAAGGAGCAGCAGTGTTGGTGCTGCAGATTGACAAAAAGGGGAATCCTATCCACGTGGTTTGGGGTATTCCCAAAGGGCATACACGTCCTGCTGTCCTTGTGACAGCGTACCGTCCGGCCCCCGAGCGATGGAACGAAAATTTTATGGAGCGCAAACGATGAAAACGCGAAAAAAAACAAAATATATCCATGAAGGTCAGTATGTGGCAGAGGTTGATGTGGAATTAATCATCAGTGATGATGAATGGGCGCCATATTTGACTCTTCAAGACGCATATAAGCTTGACGAAGTGCGCGAAGCTTTGCGTCGGGATGATTTAAAATCAGCGGCAAAAAAAGCGCGTGTTTTCAAAATGGAGCCTGTCAATGTCTAACCTTATTTTGACGAAAACCAGCGATAGGGCTGGTTAACTTCAGTTTGCCGATATTTTCCGAAAGAGAAATTAACAAAAGTCATCGCGCTAACTTTTGCAAATTGGAAATTACAATGCCATGAAAACACAATCCATTGACACGCATCCTGAAGCTGAAAAAGTTCAGATTGAGCTGCTGAGAAAGATGAGTTTCTCCGATAAATTTTATCTGGTGATGAAATTATCCGAAACAGCGATGAAATTGTCAAAACGCGCCATTGCCAGAGCGAATAAGGATTTGAACGAGGAGCAGGTGAATTTGCTTTTTATTGAATACCATTATGGCAAAGATTTAGCGGATCGGGTGAGAAAAGCTATGGAAGAAGGAAAGAGTAAAAAGAAATAGTGCTGTATTCATTTTGGAGGCCGGCCCTCATTAAGGATGACGGTGATTTTTTTCAAAACCTTTTCCAACCATATTCATCTAAACAATCTGTTGAAAAAGAATAAAAGCAGAGATTGACATGTCCTATGAAATTTTTGTTGCCAGACGTTACTTCAAATCGAAGCGGCGAACTGGTTTTATTTCCCTGATTAATTATTTTTCCATTGCCGGCGTGATGATCGGCGTGGCGGCGCTGACCATTGTGCTTTCTGTGATGAACGGATTCGAAACAGAAGTGCGTTCGCGAATTGTGGGATTTGATTCGCACATTCGCTTTCGCAGTTTCCACGATCGTGGGATTGAAAACTATCCGCGAATTTTGAAAGAACTGAAAAAATTTGATCATGTCGTTGCTGTTTCGCCTTATATTTACGACAAAGGTCTGATTGTCAACGGCCCCAATCGAGATGCCATCATCATTAAAGGCGTGGATCCGGTCAGCGCGGTGCAGGTTTCCGATGTAGGAAAAAATATAACGTGGGGTTCTTTTGATCTGGACACTGTGAATGTTCCCGACGGAAAGCCGCTGCCAGGAATTGTGTTGGGTAAGAGCCTCGCTTTGCGGCTGGATGTCCAATTGGGCGATAAAATTATCATCGGTACTTTTCCCGGAAATACGAACTTTTTTCTCCCGCAACAACCGCTGATGAAAGCGTTCATTGTCAACGGTATGTTTGAGACCGGGCTTTATGAGTTCGACAGCAATTTTGGCTACATTTCTCTGAAATGCGCGCAGGATTTGCTGCGCATGGGAAAGACGCAGGTCTCCGGCGTGGAAGTGATGCTGGATAAGTTGGATCTGAAACTGGTCACCAGCACTGCGGACAAAATGAACGACCATTTCGGATATCCCTATCTGGCGGAGACCTGGTTTGAGCGCAACAAAAATCTCTTTTCGTGGATGCAAATCGAAAAATGGGCGGCGTTCATCATTTTAAGTTTGATTATTATGGTCGCCGCTTTTAACATTATCAGCACGATGATTATGGTGGTGATGGAAAAGAAAAAAGAGATTGGCATTCTGAAATCTCTGGGAGCGGAAAATCGCTCAATTATGCGCATATTTGTCTATCAGGGATTGATCTCGGGGCTCATTGGTACGATTGTCGGTAGCGTAATCGGCTATGTGCTTTGTTGGTCTCAGTTTCATTATCACTGGTTTTCGCTGCCGCCAGATATTTATTTTATCAGCTCGCTGCCAGTGGAAATGAAAGCGCTGGATTTTATTCTTATTGGCGTTGCCGCTATTTTGTTGTCATTTTTTGCAACGCTTTACCCGTCATTCAAGGCGGCGAAGTTGGATCCTGT